>DASYKK010000459.1:0-11088 GCA_035995565.1 Candidatus Angelobacter sp. | reverse complement strand
CAGGCCTTCGATGGTGTCATGCATGGCGGCAAGAATGTTTTTCACCATCTCCTGCGCACGCGCTTTGGCTTCCGGCGGAAAATATTTCTCCACGTATTTCTTGCCCAGCGCTTCGCCCAGCAACTGGTCAGTGCTTTCAGCACAGCGCTTCCAGCGCGGCTTCAACTCGGTGGCGCCGTTCAGGTATTTTCCATAAAAAGCAAAGTTTTCGTTCACGAACGGATCCGAAAGCTGGTCGGCCGCCGAGTGAAGGAACTGCCATTTGAGATACGTTTTCCAGTCCGCCATCGGCGTTTCTCGAACCTGCCGGTCAACTTCCTGAACGAATTTTGGCTCGGCGACGTTCAAGTCTGCGCGTGAGAGCCTGGCGGCGTCAAAGTATCCATTCCAATCGACCGCCGGCGAAAGCTTCCGAAGATCGGCAAACGTGGTCTTGTGATCAGTGGCTTGCGGATCGCGCAGGGCCACGTTGTCCAGCGAGGCTTCTGCCATCTTCTTTTCCATCTGGAAGACGGTCTCCGCGGCGGCTTTGGCTTTAGCGTCATCATAGCCGGCAAGTTTGAACATGGCGGCAACGTGCACCAGATATTTCTCGCGCGCATCCTGGAAGCGCGGTTCGGTCTTCAGGTAGTAGTCACGGTCGGGCAGTCCCAGGCCGCCGGCAAAAATGCTGGCAATCACCTGCGTGGGATTGTGATTGTCCGGGGTCGAGGCCACAATGAACGGGACGAACACAGACATGTCATGCAGCTGCCGGAACATGCTTTGCAGATCAGCCGGGGTCTTCATGGCGTCAATCCTGGTCAGCATCGGTTTGGCCGGCGCGATCCCCAGTTTGTTTACGGCGGCTTCATTCATACAGGAACCGTAATAGTCGCTGATGAGTTCTTCCACGCTGCCGCGAGGCCAATCGGTCTTGCGAGAGACATCATCCAGAATGCCCTTGAGCTGTTCCTTGGCGTCCTCGCCCGCTTTCCAACGCCGGCTCCAGCGCACCATCGACGGAGGGATAGGATTATCCGCGCGCCACTTGCCATTGGCGAACTGAAAAAAGTCAGTGCAGGAATCGGCGTTGGTATCAATGTCGCCCACCTGAACGCCTTTTTGTGACGTGCCTTGAGCAAACGCCGGGGCGCTCAGCAAAGAGGTGCAGAACATAGTGGCGCACATGGCCAGGAAGAGAAGCGAGGATTTCAGAAAACGCATTTTCACCTTTTTCAAACGTAAATATTCGTGACTGGTTCCGTTAGACGAAAAAACAAGCCAAAGGTAATCGGCTGAGGCGCTTGCGGCGGAATTAATGGACGCCGGAAAGGGGATTCCGGCGCCCGCCATGGAGTTACATCGATTTCAACAATTGCAGCCAGCGCTGCCAGCCTTCCGAGTGCGCCTTTTTGTTGGCGACAGCCACATCATGCGCTTTCTTGATGTCCGGATCATCGCCCGTGTCTTTAATGGCCGCATCGGCGGCGGGATCTTCACCGGCGCGCATAAATCCGTGGCCCGCGCCCGCGTACGTAACCGGTTCATATTTCTTGCCTGCGGCTTTCATGGCCGCCGTGGTGTCTGGGATCGTCGCTCCGATGCGGACGTCATCACCGGCATAAAAACCATACACCGGGGCGGTGATAGCAGAAACGTCCGCCGGACCGGGGCCATAGAACACAAATGCCGCGCTCAAGTCCTTGCGGTTGGTGGCGAAGCGGAATGACTGTCCGCCGCCCCAGCAGAATCCGCTCACGGCAAGCTTGCCATTGCTTGCAGGAATCTTCTTGGCGTAATCGGCCGTGGCATTCAGGTCGGCCGTGACCTGGTCAGCATTCAACCCAGAAATTGCTTTCATCGCGTCTTGCGTACCGGAAAATTCGCTGGTGCCGCCGCCTTTTGGTCCCATGCCGGAAAGCAGATCAGGCGCAATGGCAATATATCCGTTGGCCGCCAGCTGATCGGCCACCGAACGCGCCCAGTCGGTAAGGCCAAAAATCTCATGGATCACAATCACCACCGGCGCTTTCCCTTTGACCTCGGGGTAAACAACAAAAGCGCGCACCGTGCGGCCATCGTGTTTGATATCCACCCATTCCTGATGTCGGGAAGACTTGTCCAGTTTCTGTTTGGCCCAGTCCTGGGCAAAGCCGGTGGACAGGCAGAGCAACAACACAATCACAAGAGCGAAGGTTCGTTTCATGCGGAAAAGTTTACTCCGGTTGGCGGAATAGGGACAACCGTAGCTGCTTGATGGCCCGTGAATATTAAGTTGTCAAAGACCCGCTTTTCCCGACTGATATCAGCCGGAACATCCAAACTCTTCGGCCCAACTCAAGCCGCTCTCAACAATTCCGGCGGCGCGTGGCTCCAACCGCCCCTATCCGCGATTTCTCGCACCTCGGCCACTAAAGCAATTCGCGTTTCTTCGTCTTGATTCGCAGACAAAAGCTTCGCGGCCCGATTCTTTTCGGCCTCCATTACGGCATTCGTTTTTGGCGATCTTTGCGATACTGCGATTGATCCTTGCCATTCCTGCGCTTTGCCTATTCTGCTTTGATCTGCGTAACTCTGCGGCAAACTCTTGTGTTCTGTCGCGTCCTTTGTGGTTAAGGCTGTTGTGCTTCTCTGTGCTTCGCTGTGCCCTCTGTGGTAAACCCGCAGCAGCTTTGCCATCGTCTGCAGCTGCACCACGAGCCTTCCCGCCGTTTTGCAGTCAATCCTGCCGTCGATCACCGCCTGAGCCATTACCGCCATCGTTACCTGGATACCGTTGAAATCCATGAACAGATCCGCCGCTTCGCAATCCGGCTTGCCTCGCTGGCGCATCTGCATGACCGCCTCAGCCAATACCGCCTGCCGCTCCCGCTCCCGGCGCAACGCCGTCGCCTGCTGTCCGGCGTGGGCATGGCAGATGTGCGCGCCTTTCTCCGCTGGCGCCTTGCACTGCTCACCACCCTTGCGGAACACCTGACACCGCCAGTAATAGGCGTACCGCGCTTCCGGCACTCTGGGGTTAGTGTCTTCGTGTTCCGGGCTGTATCGGCCTTCCATCATTACGTTTTCCAATTCCGGCGATTACCAATTTTGGCAATCTTTTCTTCGCCCACCCCACCCCCCCTTGGCCTTGACTATGATTCAAAAGGAGTTATTCGATTCAACCCCAGAAATTCCTGCTAGAATCAGGCCCAAATCACGTCAAACCAGCCTCGAATCGCGTCAAATCTGCTTTCTCTTTGCCTTTAGCCGACGCCCGTTTTTTGGGTCCGACTAATGGCTAAAAGCTAGGAGCTAGAAGCTGCTTTACTCTACCTTTTATTCGCCTCCGGTTCAACGGCGAAAAAGTACAATGTACCGCCCAAACTCGTGGAGCACAAACGCGCCGGCTGTGGTTGTGCAGGGAGCGAGGCCGTCGTGCAGACCCGCCGCACGGAAGCCCTGGCGGGCTTCCGTCTCGCGTCGCCTCTGCACGAAAAAAGGAGACACCCGGCGAAGCGCCGGGTGTCGAGTGTTTCAGGTTCGTATCAGGGCCCAAGCTTCAGTCGGGCCGTAAGAGAAGTTAACGATTCCCTCTCTCTGGCGACGGCCGTCGCAGCCGAAGGCGGAGTGACCTAAGCTAATTTCATTCCCGGAACATGGCACAAACAGGGTTAAAATCCCGTTGTGCAAGATTCGTCTGCTGCAGCTCCTCCAAAAATATTTATCAGCTATAGCCACGATTCCGACGAACACAAAGACCGGGTTCTCGAACTCTCAAACCGTTTTCGGCAAGACGGTGTTGACGCCACCATAGACCAGTATGAGGTTTCTCCGCCAGAAGGCTGGCCAAAATGGATGGAGCGCCAAATTAGGGAATCGGATTTCGTCCTGATCGTTTGTACTGAAGTGTATTTGAAGCGAACTGAAGGCAGGGAAGAACCCGGTAAAGGCCACGGCGTAATCTGGGAGAGCGTCCTCACCTATCAGCAGATCTATGATGCTGGATCGAGAAACGAAAGATTTGTTCCTGTTTTGCTGGAAGGTGGAGAGCTTTCTCATATTCCTGCTCCGCTCAAGTCTGCCACATCTTACGAATGTGCAACCGAGGATGGATATTGGGAGCTTTATGCTCGGCTCACAGACCAACATGGCAAAAGCAAACCTGAATTGGGAAAGTTGAAATCTCTTCCAGCCCGCGACAAAAAGCAACAAGTTCCTTCGCCCAAACCAACCCAAGAACCCGTGTCTGCGGCTTCGCAGCTCGGAGAGAACTCCGCACTTTGGTACGTTCCGCATGACCGCAATCCCGTCTTCACCGGCCGGATTGACGCGCTGGAAACCCTGCGTAACGATCTCTTAAAAAATGGCTGGCAAGCCCTTCACGGTTTGGGTGGCATTGGCAAGACACAGATCGCCGTTGAATACGTCTACCGTCATCGGCAGGAATACTCCGCGGTGTTTTGGGTGTTTGCCGAGTCCGAACAATCTCTGATCACAAGCTTCATCCAGATAGCCCACGTCCTCAATCTTCCGGTAAAGGACCTAGCAGACCAGGCGGTAATTGTCGGAGCCGTCAAACGCTGGCTGGGAGAGAATGAGGGCTGGCTGTTGGTGTTCGATAACGCTGACCCTCCCGGAGTTGTGCGGCAGTTCGTGCCCGCGCAGCGCAAGGGCCACATTCTGTTGACATCCAGGGCCCACGACTTTCAAGTCCTTTTTCAGGCTCTGCCCATCATAGAGCCGCTTGAAGTCATTGAACTGCCTGTGGAAGCCGCCAGAGAGTTCCTTCTTAAGCGTACCGGACGCAAGCGAAGTGCTTACAGTGAGGGCGACGTTGACGCGGTGACGAAGGAACTAGGATATTTTCCGCTGGCGCTGGAGCAGGCGGGTGCTTTTATTTATGAAAACCAGACAAGCTTTGAAGACTATCTGAAAAGTTTTCGTAAAAGGCGTCTGGAATTGCTTGAGAAGCGCCTCCCGGTCATGGGTGGTTACAAGGGGACTGTGGCCACTACCTGGGCCATGAACTTTGCCGAGGTTGAAAAGACCCCTGCCTCTGCCGATCTTTTGCGCCTTAGTGCTTTTCTATCACCCGCAATGATTCCCCTGGAATTGTTGGAGCGGGGAAAAGCAGAGTTGGGTGAACCTCTTGCGTCCCAGTTGCAAACCGTGGCCGAAGACCCCGTCGCATTGGACGAACTGCTCAAGCCGGTGACGGATTATTCTTTGATTCGCCGGAATATTTCCGCACGAAGCTACAGCATCCATCCCTTGGTTCAGGAAGTGGTCCGCGCCAATATGGCCCCTGATGCGCACCGCTCCTGGGCAGAGCGGACAGCTCGCATGGTCAATACGGCGTTCCCTGACCCTGATTTCAAGAACTGGCCTGATTGTGAACGGCTGCTTTCGCACGCTCTTCTGAGCAGCAAACATGTCAGTGATTACAACTTTGAATTCTCGTCCGCAGCTACTCTGTTGCGCAATGCCGGCTTCTATCTGCATGAACGCGGTCAATATGATCAGGCCCAGCCTCTGTATGAGCAGGCTCTGGCAATCCGAGAGAGAATGTGCGGACCGGAACATCCGGATACCGCAGACAGTCTCAACAAAATGGCTTGGCTCCACGACGATCAGGGCCGTTACGCCAAAGCTGAGCTGCTATGCAAGCGTGCCTTAGAAATCAATGAGAAGGCTCTGGGATCGGAGCACCCAGCCACGCTGACTAGCCTGAGCGACCTGGCAAAGATCTATCACGATCAAGAGCGATTTGGAGAAGCCGAATCGCTGTGTCGCCGGGCTTTAGCCATTAGAGAGAAGATACAACCAGACCATCGAGACACTGTAATCAGTCTCAACAATCTGGCAGGGTTATTTCAAAAGCAGCAGCGATATGGAGAAGCCGAACCTCTGTTCGAACGAGCCTTGGGAATCAGCGAGAGGGTGTCGGGACCGGAACACCCGGCTACTGCAACCAGCCTGAACAACCTGGCGGGGCTTTATGTGGATCAGGGCAGGCTAGGAGAAGCCGAACCTCTATTCGAGCGAGCTTTGGAGATCAGCGAGAGGGGCTTAGGTCCTGAACATCCGGACACAGCGAATAATCTGCACAATCTGGCAAGCCTTTATCAAGATCAACAACGGTATGACGAAGCCCAGCCGCTGTTGGAGCATGCTTTAAAGATTAAAGAGAGAGTATTGGGGCGGGAACACCCGGCCACGGCAGTTACCTTGGGGATGTTAGCAAGGTTGTATCGTGACCAGGGCAAGTTCAAGCTCGCGGAGCCTTTGTTTTCACGCGCCTACATAATTCGGGAAAAAGCCTTGGGCCTGACGCATCCCGATACCATAGACACATTGCAAAGCCTGGCCGCCCTTTATCGTCGATGGGGCCGAGTCCGGGAAGCCCACAAGTACGAGAAGATGCTGAAGCAAATACAAAGAAAAAAGCATAAGTGAGCGCCGCCTTGTTGCCATGCCTTAAGGCTTCGTCTTGGAGCGCGAGTTCCACAATGCCATTAAGGCCAAAAGATTGACCTGAGATCGTTGCAAAACGCTCACTATCTAAAGGCACTTGCTGCCCCGTTCCACCTTGAAACTCCACAATTACCTTGGTAACTGTCGAACAGTGTTCTCATGGGCACGGTCGGCGGAACTTTGGGGTACGATGCTGCTGTCCTCCTCCCAGAGAACTTGCACAGGGACAACCATGATGCAAGAAAACCCGGAAAACGCCACCGCGACGGCTACGGGCACTGCCCTAGAGTCGGAGAACGTCTCAGGCAATGCCGCAGCCCCGAGCAATGCCGCTGCTACGGGCAATGCCACTGCCACGTCCACCGCTGTAGCTCCGCGCACTGACCGTCTAGAGCTGGTCAAGGAACTGCCGCGGGGAAGCGTAGGTGTGGTCCATCAGGCCAGAAATCCGCAGCAGAACCGCTCCGTCGTGTTACGCAAATTTGAGGTCCCGGAGTGGCTGGATGACGTCAATGGCCTGCTGCAGAAGATATTGGCTGCGGCCAAGGCCGCCACAGCGCTGGACCATCCTAATATCGCCCGGCTGCATACCTGCGGCTACAAAGACTTTACAGTTTTCATGACGGCTGAGTTTGTTGAAGGGCCAACGCTCAAAGAGTCTATGGCCAAGCGCCAGCCGGAGATGAGCGAAGTATTACAGCTGGCCAAACAGCTTTTGGCCGCGCTGGATTACGCGCACAGCAAAGGCGTGGTCCACAACTTCCTGAACCCAACCAACATAAAAGTTTTGCCGGACGGCACGGTCAAACTGCTCGACTTTGGCCTGCTGCGCGAGAAGAACCTGCTGACACAGTCTCCGACCAAGAAGCTGGAGAATGAACCATATCTCTCTCCGGAGCAGGTGAAGAACAAGCCGGTGGTTGCTGCGACGAACATTTTCAACGCAGCCACCATCATCTATCAGCTTTATACGGCGCGCAGTCCTTTTTACGGACCGCATCTGGGCGAAGTGGACCGCAGCATCACTGATGTCGATCCGCATCCGATGCAAATGGCGCATCCGCGCGTGCCGGAACAGATTTCCAAAGTCGTATTGAAAGCCCTGTCGAAGAATCCGGCGGAACGATACACCAGCGGACAGCAATTCTTTGCCGCACTGGAAGAAGCCGCCAAAGCAGCGCCGGTAGCGCGGGCCAATAGCACGGGATCGATGCCCGCTTATCAAGGACCCGGACCCAACGCCAGCCAGTCAATGCGAGCTGTGCCGGGGCCCAATGCCAGCCAGTCATTCAACGCTGTGCCGGGACCGAACGCGAGCCAGAGTTTTAAAGCGATTCCGTCAGGCTCGGCCAGCCAGGTAATCAAGGCGCAGACTCCGGGAACGGTAGGGACCACGTACGTCGGTCCGGGAGACAGAACATCGTCACGCGCGCCTGTGAGCACCGCAAATCACTGGAAAGTAGTCGCGGCTGTTGTCGGCGGACTTTGCCTGATTGTGGTTTTAGCATTGCTCTTTCAGCGCCATCCGGCTGAGGAAGGAGATGCGGGGGCGGCATCGCCGTCGGAGTCGGCAGCGAATTCATCCGCGCCATTTGGCAGCAAGGCAGCCCAGGCAGTCCAAAAGGTACAAGCAGTCCAAGAAGAACAGGCTAAAGCGCACTCTGCGCCATCGCATTCAGGCAGGACGGCCAGGAACGCGCCTGCTGCTCCGGTGGCTCCGCCCGCCCCGAGTGAAGGACAGTTGATCGTCTCTTCCATGCCGATGGGTGCAACCGTGGAGATTGAAGGCCGCGCAGGACAGTGGAAAGTTCCGCAGACAGTCCCGGGACTCGCCGCAGGAACGTATAAGGTCACGTTCAACATGCCAGGCTATGCGACGGAGACGCGCAATGTGCAGGTAACCGGCGGCGCTCGTACACCGCTGGATGTCCGATTGACCGCGGTTAAAGGCTTTGTCACCGTGGCCAGCAAGCCGGCGGGAGCTGCAATCTGGATCAACGGCAAAGACACAGGTAAGGTCACGCCAATTGAATTTCTGGTCGAACCCGGAGCGCAAAGCATAACGGTGCGCAAGCAGGGCTATCTTGAGGCATCCACAGATCTCAAGCTGGTTGCCGGACAGTCCGTGAATTATGCCCCCAGCCTTATGGTGGCTGGCCGCACTGACAATATCCGGCTGGTTGGCAGCGGTGGAGTTGGCAAGTTGTTTGGCAACAACGGCAACAGCTCCGGCATGGCACAGATTGAAATTAAGACGGAACCTAAGGGCGCGCAGGTAACGATCAACGGTACGCCTCTGCAAAAGCCCACTCCGCTTGTGGTCCAGGTGGAAGCCGGAAACTACGACATCACTATCCAGAAAGACGGCTACAAGCCGATCCATGAGAGCGCGATCATCGGAATGGATGACCGGATCAAGATCGACCGGCCGCTTTCTCATTAAAAACTTGTTTGCGCTAACAACTGATGCGGACGGCCTGGGTTTCTAACTACGGCGCCGTCCGTTTTTTCCTGCTGAGCGCGTCAAGTCCCGCATCAACACAGAATTCCAGATAGAATAGAAGCTAACCCATTCTTTAGAGAGCAGAGTCAAGACTGATTTGAATTCCCGGATTCGCAATATCGCAATTATCGCGCACGTAGACCACGGAAAAACCACGCTGGTGGACGCCATGCTGCGCCAGAGCGGCGCTTTCCGCGCCAATGAAGCTGTGGTGGACCGAGTGATGGACTCCAACGATCTGGAGCGTGAGCGGGGCATCACCATTCTGGCCAAGAACACGGCCATCATTTATCACGACGTCAAGATCAACATTGTCGATACGCCCGGCCACAGCGACTTTGGCGGGGAAGTGGAACGCGCCCTGAAAATGGTGGATGGCGTCATGCTGCTGGTGGACGCCAGCGAAGGCCCTCTGCCGCAGACGCGCTACGTGCTCAGCAAGGCTCTGGAAGCCGGCCTGCCGCCCGTGGTAGTGATCAACAAGATTGACCGCCCCGATGCCCGAGCGCAGGAAGTATTAAACGAACTGTACGACCTTTTCATCGATTTGGACGCGCGTGAAGACCAGCTTGATTTCCCCGTGCTCTACACCAACGCGAAGGCGGGAACCGCTTCCACCAGTATCGACGTTCCAGGCGAGAATCTGAGGCCGTTGTTTGACGCCATTCTGGCCAACACGCCTCCGCCTGCGGGTGACGCAGCCAGCGCATTGCAGATCCTTGTCGCGAACCTGGATTACAGTGACTATCTTGGCCGCCTGGCGATTGCACGTGTATTTAACGGAACGCTGCGCAATGGTCAGGAAGCTGGCATCGCCAAGCTCGATGGCTCGGTGCAGAAGTGGAAGATCACGAAACTGTTTTCCTTCAGCGGCCTTAAGCGCGTAGACATTGAGCAGACCGAGTTGGGCGACATTGTCGCCATCGCCGGTGTAGAGGGAATCGGAATTGGCGAAACCATTACCGACGTTGAAAATCCCGCGCCTCTGCCGCACATCGTCATTGACGAGCCGACGATTGCCATGCAGTTTTCAGTGAACACCTCTCCATTTTCCGGACGCGAAGGAACCTACGTCACCTCGCGCAACCTGCGTGATCGCCTGCAAAAAGAGCTGCTCACCAATGTCTCTTTGCGAGTCGAAGATGTGGGCGCCACAGATGCATTCAAAGTCCTGGGCCGAGGCGAGTTGCAACTTTCCATCCTGATTGAAACCATGCGGCGTGAAGGTTTTGAGCTCGCGGTCGGCAAGCCGGAGATTATTACCAAACGCATTGACGGCAAGCTGATGGAACCGCAGGAAAAGCTGATGGTCGACATTCCGGAAGCTTTCATCGGCGTGGTGATAGAAAAGCTGGGTGCGCGTAAGGGCCAGATGCTCAAGATGCACAATCACGGCTCCGGACGCGTGCGGCTGGAGTTTCTTATTCCCAGCCGGGGCATGATCGGCCTGCGCTCAGAAATGCTTACTGATACTCGCGGCACCGTGATCCTGAATTCTTTATTCAACGGCTACACGGAGTGGCTGGGAGAAATTCCTCATCGCATGACCGGCGCTCTGGTCTCCGACCGCAATGGCTCCTCCACGGCATACGCGCTATGGAGCTTGCAGGAACGCGGTGTTTTGTTTATCAACGCCGGCGTGGAACTGTATGAAGGTCAGGTCGTAGGCGAGAACGCCCGCGAAGTCGATCTCGACGTAAATGCTGTCCGCGAAAAGAAACTGACCAATATGCGCTCCTCCAGCGCCGATGAAGCCATCCGCCTGGTCCCGTATAAGAACCTGACGCTGGAGCAGGCCATTGAGTTTGTTGCTGACGACGAACTGGTGGAAGTCACGCCAAAATCTCTGCGGCTGCGGAAGAAGATTCTGCAGGCGAATCGCAGGCCAAAGAAGAATGCGGCAATGCCGGCACCGGCTCTCACGTAATCCCGAGCGCAGCCAGGGATCCCTCTTTCCACAATGAACTTTAGGGGATGATCGAAAAGGAGTAACTATCCTGACAATAGGAAAGTCTGTGCTGCTGCTCTGTTTTTTTCTTCGGATTGTTGGCTGTACTTACCGTTCTCTGTTAGAAGGACATTATCATCTTGTGAGCACGGCAAAATGCAGTTTAGGCGAGATCAGAGCCGATAGCATTATTCTTCAT
>DASYKK010000458.1:0-6631 GCA_035995565.1 Candidatus Angelobacter sp. | reverse complement strand
CCGGCCACCTGGTTTTTGCGAACTTGAGCTTTCGTTTCGCTGCCTTTGGCGGCGGCGCAACTAAGTTGGCGCGCTCTCCGGCAAATACCATGTCGCCCAAGCGCTGCAACTGCTTTGCGCCCAGCAAAGGATTTCCGGGATTGATACCAATCAGTCTTGGCACTCGCGGAAATTTTTGTTTCAGAAATTGCACCGCTTTTTTCCCCTGCTGAACGCGGACGCGGCAGCGCGGGCAGTTTTCCGCCGACATCACTACACGGTTAAGGACGATGCCACCCAGGCGCATCTCCGCCGCCGACTCCTTCAATGCGTCCACGCAACGCACTGCTTCATTCAGTGAGAAAGTTTCCGGCGAGGTCACCAGCAGGACTTCAGCCTGCTCCGCGCTGAACGCTTCTTTCACCTGCCGGACGGTAGCCTGCCATTTTTCCAGAAAACCGTGGGCCGGGTTGGACGTTCGTCCGCCAAAGCGCTGCGCCAGCAGGTCGTCGCGGCTGGACGCGACTTCAAGAAAATTCAAGAAGCGTTGAAAGTGTCCTGGCAGCTCGAACAGCCGCAACGTGTGCCCGAAGGGAGCTGTATCGACCACGATGTGATCGTGCTCACCGCTTTCCAGCATGTCACGCAGCGCGAGCAGGCCAGCAACCTCTGACATGCCGGGCAATGTGGTATCCAGCAAAGGAGCGATTTCTTCACGATTGAAGAATGTTCCATTTTCGACAATGTTGAGAATGCCCTCGCGATTGCCTTCAAGGAATTTCTTGAACTCGCGGTCGCTGTCGATTTGCCAGATGGAGACTTTGCCTTTGGCGCCGGTGAGCCGGTGCGGGCCGCCACGATCCTTGACCTCGAGCATGTCAGCCAGCGAGTGCGCCGGATCAGTGGACATGAGCAGCGTCGATTGTCGAGGATGACGCGCGGCCAAATGCAATGCCAGAGCACAGGAAATGGTCGTCTTCCCGACACCACCCTTTCCCACGACAAACGTCAGCTTGGCCACAAGAGAGATTGTATGCGGGGATAGCCGATTTCACCGCAAAGGACGCGAAGGACGCAAGGAATTCACTGGAAGAATCAGGGAAAAGCAGTTGAGGACAAGATCAAAGCCCAAAACTCAAAGTTGCTCAAGCCCATTTCAAAATTCCTTCGCGCTCTTTGCGTCCTTAGCGGTGAAATCCACGCTATCTTCCGCCGAGGCAAAACTCCGCCACCAGCGGCAGATGGTCTGAAGCCAGGAGCGCCATGCGGCTGCGGTGAAGCAGAAATTCTTCGAGCGCAAGGTCGCGATCGAAATACATGTGGTCCAGATGCATGATGGGCAGCACGCCGGGATAAGTCCGCTTGCGATTGAGATGAAGCTGAATATCGACACTCTCAAAGGAATGTTGCAGCGACTTGGAAACCAGGCCGCGGGTCCATTCATTGAAATCGCCGATGATCAGACGCGGATGCTTCAGCTGCGGCGACAACAGGACCTCACGGCTCATCAGCAAGCGCGCCTGTTTGCGGCGTTCCATGTATCCCGTGCCCAGATGGACATTGAAGAGGTGCACGATTTTTCCCGGCGCAATTTCCAGGTCGCAGCGGATACAGCCGCGCGCCTCGCGGCGAGAAGCTGTCAGGTCGTATACGCGGACTTCGCGCACAGGAAAGCGGCTGAGAATCACATTGCCGTACACGGCGCCACGGAGCTTGCGCGTCTCACCGATGCGGTAATCGTATCCGGCGGCGTCGGCAAGAAACTGCGCCTGGTTCTGCTCTTTGCGTCCACCTTTCAGGCTCACCACTTCCTGCAGTGCCACGATATCGGCCGCTAATTCGTTCAACACTTCTGCAACTCTGGACGGGCGTATGCGTCCATCAATGCCTCGGCATTTGTGAGTGTTGTAGGTGGCTACCCGAAAACGCGGTTCCTGTTTCATGGGTGAACGCTGCGCCTGCGCTAACGCAGTGCTTGCAGGATAACCTTGTTATTGTTCGCGGGCAATGAGCCAGCCACCTTCCAGAACTCTGGAGATGCTGACCTGGAGATGGCTGACCTTCGTCTGCTATTAGAATGCCGATTTAGAATGGTATGTGCCAACTCCTACAAACATGCGGGCAGCCCGGCGACAGAAATCGAACGCGCTGAAGCTGCTGCAATCGGCTGATTTAAAACGTGTTCCGTGGCTGGTCCAAGGATTCACCACACGCCCCGGCGGCCTTACCACCAGCTACGGCGGACGAACGCTGAACGTGGGCTTCACCAAAGACGATTCTCGCGGCAGCGTGGAACGCAATCGAAAACAGGTGCTGCTCGCCGCGGGCGCTGCCAGCAAAGCTTCCCCGTGGCCGCTGGTCACGGTGCGGCAGGTCCATTCCGACATCATTCACGTTGTCCGCTCGCGCAAGCCGGACAAACTCGTGGGCGATGGCATAGTCACGGATCTTCACCGCGTCGCGCTGGGCGTTCTGACCGCGGACTGCTTCCCTGTTCTGCTGGTGGATACGAAGAAGAAAGCTGTGGGCGCGTTTCATGCCGGGTGGCGCGGGACGGTGAAGCGCATCGTGGAAAAAGGCGTCGGCATCATGCGGCTGGAGTTTGGGACGCGTCCGGAAGACATTCATGCAGCGATCGGGCCAGGAATCCAGAAATGTTCTCTTGAAGTTGGAGAAGAAGTGGAGGACGCGTTTCATACCCAGTTTGAATATGCGGACGAACTTTTTCACGATGTCCAAGAGTCCGACGCGGTGCGGGAGCGGTATCCCATGCTGTTCATGAACCAGCGCGCGCCCGGCCACGGCGATCCTTGTATTAAGCTGCATCTTGACCTGCGCGAAGCCAACCGCCGGCAGTTGCTGGCCGCCGGCGTACCAGAGAGCAACATCACCGCGCTCACGGACTGTACTGTCTGCCAGCCGCGAAAGTTTTTCTCTCATCGGGCGCAAAGAGGAAAAACCGGACGCCAGATGGCGCTTATTGGCATCCAATAATCAAAGATTCCAAAGCACGGAAATAGGCGCAAGACCTGGTAAATGGGCCGGGCGAATACCGTGTCTTAAGTCAGTGTTTTGGGGGAGCAAATTTCGGTATCCTTTACCGGGAGGGCCATATGAATCTGGAATTCTTTAAGTTCGGTTTCTTGAAGACCATCAAGTCGCCGGAGCAGCGTAAAGCGTGGTTCGTCGCCATCCTGGCCGATGCGATCCAGATCGTGGGCATGCCCTTGTTTGTTGAAGGCGGCCTCTCGCCGCTGGATACAGGGCTGGACGTCATAGTGGGCGCTATCCTGATCAAGCTGCTGGGATGGCACTGGGCTTTTCTGCCCACCTTTGCCGCGGAGCTGGTCCCCGGACTCGATCTTTTCCCCACGTGGACCGCAGCAGTGTACTTTGCCACGCGTAATATGGCTGCCGAAGGCGAAGCCGCGCCCAACCGAGTGCGTTCAACCGAGCCGGAGATTCTGGAGCCGGGACCAGCACCGGCGAGAAGGGGCTGAGGCAAGGATTAGCCGCGAATCAACGCGAAAAGCGCGAATCTTAATACCTCCCAGCCTTCTGGATCGGGGTGCTTAATTAGCTGACGAGAGCAGCGCTGCAGCGTAATTGACGGTCGAAGCAATAAGCACAAGTATTGGACAGAGATTGCAGAAGGTATCAAGGCAGTTGCTAAGAAGCTACGCGAACGAGGGCCGTTGCGATCAGCGCGAGAAGGGCGGCGTGGCCTTGGGATGGATAGATAAGGTTTGCCGCGTCGGCACCCGCGAGCGGGTTGCTGGAGGGAGTATTGGTCGAACTCCCTGAAGCGATCTTGGGTGCGATAAAAATCCTCGGGATCCTTCGACTCCGCGCCCATTTTCAATCGAGCCATAGCCATTTGCCCGGCGCTTCGCTCAGGAAGACAGGGTTGGGAATGTTTATGCGGCACTGGTGATCGCGAAGTTCAGTCGATCGAGATCCCATTCACAACTCTTTCCGCTGCGCTCCGTGCCAGATGGTGCTGATAATCACCCGCTGGCCACGCACACGATAAAGAACAACGTAAGGAGTACCGCCGATGATCAGCTCGCGGATTCCCGGCTCGGTTCCTGGGCGGCCCAGGCGAGGATGGTTCCTGAGAGCTTCAACCACGGCAACGATTCGTGTGGCCAGCCGCTCAGCTGCATCGGGTTTATCCAGCGCCACGTAAGCGCGAATGTCCTGAAGCCGCGCGAGCGCCAGCGGAGACCAGACGATTTCTGCCTTCACTTAGACCCGTCACCATGTTCCGCGCCGCAAACGCATTTGGGAAGCGGAAGCTCATGGTCCGTGCCCCAGGAAAGGAGCCATGCCTTCATGTCTTCATGCCGGATGTAGTGGCCTGATTTCACCTGCCGGTCTGCCTGGCGCAGCTCCGCCAGCATCTTTTCCTGGTCGGCAACATAGGACTCTACCGCGTCGGCGATGAGGAAGTTTGAGCTTCGGCCGGAAGTCTTGGCCAGCTTGGCCAGCCGCTTTTTAGTGGCCGCTTTCAGCCGGATGCTGAGAGTTGAACTGCGTGTGTTCGCCATGAACACATTTTAACACCGGATTGATAATCTACCGATGGGGATCCGTGCGCTCAAGGTTTTCGAGACCGCCTGAAGACTTGTCGTTCTGAGCGATGCCGGAACGCAGGCGACGGCGAGTGAGAAGAATCCCGGGGATGCCATTTGTGAACAAGGCGCATCAGGGAGTTCTCTTGGGACATCGGGTGCTGACACCCCTACGTAGTGCGCTAGGCAAGAGAGGGTGGGAACCGTGGCTGCGAAATGCGGTTTTCCGGGACAGAGTATAGGTCGAACTCCCTGAGGCTCAATGGATAGATAGAAATCCTCGGGATCCTTCGACTCCGCGCCCATCAGTCAATCGATGTATAGGATTGCTGCGGCGCTTCGCTCAGGATGACAGGGGTAAGGAGCGCATGTGGAAACGCATGCAAGCAGGCAGAGGGTCGCAGATTTTTTTTGTTGCGGTAGCTGGAAATGGTGCTAAAGTATCTTCGTGTTTTGTTTGTTCTGTCTCGTGGCAGCTTTTTAGTAGAAAACCCACAGCCGAGGGCGGCTGTGCCACACGAGATTAGTTAGGAATAACACCCGGCTTGAGGCCGGGTTTTTCCATTTTGGGGCTGCGACCCTCTGCCGATGTTCTTCAGCATTGGGTGACCTTGGGTCGTCTTGGGTGGAATTGGGTCGACATAGGGAGGAGGGCGGGGGTGGGCGGAAATTTTCACCACGGAGGCACGGAGAAATCCTGAGAAGAATCAAAGGCTTACCGCGGATTTACGCGGATTTCGCGGATGATCGCGGATCTGAAAACGGCTTAAAACGGCTGAAAACGAACGAAAACAACACAGCAAAAGCAACATTTAAACCCCCAAGTTGGGTTGAAAAAGCGAATTTTTACAGCGTAGGAGGATGCGAATGAACGAGAACGAGATGAATGCGGACATACAGACAAGGGAAATCAGGCCGAGGCAGGAAGGAGACGCAAAGGCGGAACGCCACTGGAACAATCAGTGGTACTCCGAAGAAGAGGTAGCGGAATTGCAGCGGCGCTATCGACAGGCAGGCAAAGACAAATGGGAGCAGACCGAGCATGGCAAGCTGTGTCTGGCATTCTATGAGGCCTTCCACGCCTACCGGAAATATCTGGAGAAAAATGCGTTTGCAAGACGGTCACCCCATGGGCATGACGTGGACTACGACGAACACAAATTGTTTGAAGAAGGCTTGCGCATGGTGGAAAACCTGAAGGTGGAACGGCAAGAAACGCTGCGGCGCAACCTGGAGAAAGCGCAAAAGGCGGCGCGGTGCCGGCATAGATATCTGAATGGACGCCAATGCGGGGCGCCCCGGGTGAAAGGCAGGAAGCTCTGCCACATGCATGAACGGGTGGACGAGGCCAAGACGGCAATCATCGACCTGGGACCGATGGAGGACGCGGACAGCATACAGATGGCGATCCGGAAGCTGCAGGGAGCGATCTTAGAGGGCAAGCTGAACCACCGGCAGATTGGGCAGCTGGCATACACGATCCAGCTGGCAGCCTGGAACGTGACAAGGACCAGCGTGATGACGCAGGAAAAGTAATGGGGATTGCCAAAATTGCCATGATTGCCAAAATCGCCGAGATTGGAAAACGTGGATTTGCCGCAGATTTACGCAGAAGGTCGCAGATCAGAAACAAGACCAGCACGATGGGAAAGGACAGCTGCCCAGCAGCCCTGGAGTATAATTTGCCTATGAAAACCTCACTATTACAGCGCGTCGTGTGCCTTTTGATGATCTATGTATTACTTGTCCCGCAGAGCTGGGCCACATGCGGAGGCGGCGGTGGCGGAGGCATGGGCGGCATGGGCGGCGGCTCCAGCTCACAGACCTACCAGGTGCCGTGGAAGCTGATCACGCCGCAGGAGCCGGTGAAAGAAGGCCTGGCGGTTTACTGGTTCCCCACGGGCAAAGCAGAGGTTGAGAAATCAAGCCTGCGGGAATCGCGCACGCTGCAGCTTTATTCCCAGCAGTGCGTGACCATGGGCATTGTGGATTCGCAAGGCGCGCTGGGGCAGAAGTATGTCCCGGATGGCAAGCTGCCGGTGGCGCTGCTGGTGCAGGCCGATGGCACGGTGGTGAAC
>DASYKK010000457.1:0-5959 GCA_035995565.1 Candidatus Angelobacter sp. | reverse complement strand
GCAAGGCCCAGAGACATCGCCAGCGCCGCCAGAAATGCGCCCAAAAACAACAGACTGCGCTTGGGCTTGAACGGTTTTTCTGGAACCTGAGCAAGATCAAGAATGGTGAAATGTTCGGCCTGCTGCTTCTTTTCCAGATCGGCAGCCATACCCGCAGAAAAAGTTTTATCGAGCAAAGACTGGTAATGGTCCTTGGAAACGCTGTAATTCCGGTTCAGTTCGGCCATCTCCTGCTCGCGGACGGGAACGGCATCCACTTTGGCGCGATAAGAGGCCATCTGGCCGGTAAGTTTTTTCTGATCTTCCGTCAGGCGTTTAGCTTCACGCTCGAGTATCTGAAGGCGAACGGTGACCGCAGTGTTGTCCTGCGTTTCCACAGCAATGGGCGGGTCCGGGGGCAGAGCTTTCAACCTGGCTTCAGCGCGCTGCAACTGCGAAGCCGCGTCTATGACTTCGGGATGAGCACTGGTATAGCGGTTTTGCAAGTCCTGGAGTTGAGCGCGCAGCCGGCGCCGCTCGCTTTCAAGCTTGGCTCGCTCGGTAAGGATAGGAACAACCTTCTCGGTGCTGGAGTTTCCATTTTCAAGACCGCGGGAAAGCAGGGTGCGTTCAACTTCCAGGCGGTTGAGAGAGTCAGCATTGGCCTGAAACTGGACCTGCAACTGCGAAAGAGCCTGCATGTTCGCCGTCTGCTGTTCGGGCATTTCACCCAGATGACGCATCTTGAAAGCACTCAGCCGGGCTTCCTGTTGCTCCAGGTTTTGCTTTGCTTCCCTGAGCTGCGCATCCAGAAATTCTGTGGTGTCATGCGTCTGCTGCTCACGGCTCTTCACGTTCCATTCAATGAAGCTGGCAGCAAGCTGGTTGGCTACCTGGGCCACCTGCTGGCGCTGGCCGCCTTCATATTCGATGGTGAACGCGCTCAGCCCGGAAGAAGAACCCTGTTTCACGGTGATCGTGATGTCCTTACGCATCAGATCGATGAGCTCTTCACGCGAAAGCTTTCCCCGCAGCTCAGGATAAAGATGCATGTCATCAATAATCTGCTGCAAACGCGTGGCGCTGAGCACCTGCTGGGTAATGGTGTTCAGGCGCTGACCGGGATCAGAGCTTACGGTGGGACTCACGTATTTTTCAGAAACCTTCTGCGGATCGACCAGGATCGTGGTCGTGGCCTTATAGCGGTCCGGCATCAGGAGGACCATGGCAAAGCCGGCAAAAGAAAGCAGGACGGTGCCCAGCAGGATCCAGCCGCGATAATGCCGCACGGTATGCCAAAAAGCCATCCACTGGTTTGCGGTCTCGTCATTATTTGGTGCTTGTTTCATTGTCCTTCTCCCTGACTCTTTCATCCGTGACTGATGGCCTTAACGGAAATGCAGCGGCGCCGGATACCACTCAATGCCGACAACTGCATAGCTCAGATTTCCGCTCACCAGGTTTCCGCCCGCGCCGTGGAACGAACGATAGCCCGCACTCAAGCCCATGGTGTTCATGATCTTGTAGCGAACGCGAGGGGCGACAAAATATCCGTGGTAAGCAGGCACCACCGTGGTGATGGAATCGCCGCGAAGGTAGCCCGCGTCCGTAGTGAAAGTAAACCGACGGACGCCCTTAGCGAAGCCGACTGTCGCGTTATCTTCCCAGCGGCTGTTCAAGCGGGCGATGGTGGTGAACACGCGGTTCACACTGGCGTAGATTTTGTCCTGATTGCCAAAATTTTTGACCAGGCTTGCGCTGAAATTTGCCGACTGCGGCGAGCCGCAAGTGGCAGTCGACCATTGCGGACCACCCTGCACGTCAAACGAAATTGAGTGCGTCATGCGCACGCCAATGCCAAGTCCGCCACCGTAGGTATTGCAGGTGGGACCGTTCAACACCGATTCAGTCTGCCCATAGCTGCGGAGGTCAATGCGAGGAGTAAGAGTGCGGATATACTCAAGCTTTCCTCCAACCGCATTGGCGTGAGAGCCGAGCGACTGGGGAGTGGTGGGATCGCCTTCAATGCCAGTGTAAACGTGGAAGGCGGTGATGCTGATCTTGTCACGACGGCTTTTCAACCAACCAAGGCCGATGCTGTTTTCAGCAAAAGCCACGTTCTTGGCCTGCAGCAGCACTGCTGTGGACGTTGTGTCCGCAATCGGAGTACTTTGCACGACCAGAAAACTCAAAGGTCCCTGCAAACGCGCGGACTCTGACCCGTAGCTGCCACTGGAAGATGCAGTCCAATATAGACGCTGACTGATCGAGCCCATACCGCTAAATATAAGGGTGTGATAAGACTGGGGCCCGCCGCTCTGCGTGTCATTGGGGTTGACAACGGTGGAATACTGCAGCAGAAAACGCCCCGTCCGGGTGGGCACAAAAAGCGCGAGGTACGGGTTGATCGAGGTGGAGACCAGGTCTGAGCCCGTGCCTAAGCCGCCTATGCTGTTGGTGTAGATACTGGAGGCCGCGATTCCATAAAACATCTGATACTTGTAATCTTTGCTCTTTAAAGAGACAGACTGCTGACCTTCGACGTATTCGCCGTTAGGGATCGTCTGATCATTGCGAGGCTGCGGATACAGACTAATGAGCTGGCCCGTCCCAAGAGAGACGGTGTAAGCACCCTGGGTGTTGGCATACCAAGGCTGATCGGAGGCAGGCTCCGAGATAACAGATTCCTTCTGATCAGCTGCGTCAGAGGATTTAGTTTGCGCGATGGCACAGGGCACGGCAATCAAGATTGCGGCCACCACAACAAGCAATGTCCGTTTTGTTAGTTGTTCTATTTTCATGGGACCACCACCGTATCTCCTGGATGAAGAGTAATGTTCTGCTCGGTCTTTTTCCCCTGGACCACTTCCTTGTACTTGAACTTGAGGCGAGACTGGCGGCCCTCTTCAGTGCGCAGAACGACGATGCTGTCTTTCCTGGCAAAGGGAGTGAAGCCACCCGCTTGTGCGATCAACTGCAGGACGCTCGTCTGCGCGTTGAGCGAATAGGTGCCGGGCCGAGCGACTTCACCGGTGATGAACGCACGCTTGCTGCGAATCTCAATCACAGTGACGGTCACCTGCGGACTATTGAGGAAGCCTTTCAGCTTTTCCGCGACCATGTCCTGGATCTGAAGCGGGGTCATCCCGCTTACTCTGACTTCATTAATCAGGGGCAGCGAAATGTTTCCGTCCGTGCGGACCACAACCGTCTGCGAGACTTCCGGCTCTTTCCAGACATTGACGCGAATGATATCGGAATCCCCCACGATATAGCCGGTAGGAACCACTTCCGCGGGCTTCGCGGTATCCGAAGATTTGGCCGCATCTGAAGCCACCGGATCAGGGGTTTTCAGGTTAGCGGTTTGGGTCTGCGCTAAGCTGCCGGCGCCGGCAATCCAGCAAATCACTACAGCAAGGACAATTTGTTTCTTCAACGAAAACATGTATTGGCTCCCACTCTCCGTCAAGGCCCGCTTCAGCAGCCGACGAGGAAAATTGCAGTTCACTATTTGGCACCTTTGCCGAGAAAAATAACCTTGACCGTTTCAAAAACAATGACCATATCGAGGGAAATAGAAAGGTGCTTGATGTAAAAGAGGTCAAGTTCGAGCTTCCTCTTGGCGTCTTCCACGGTAGAACCGTACTGATACTTGATCTGGGCCCATCCGGTAACTCCCGGCCGCACAGTGTGGCGCTGGGAAAAGAAATCCAGCGTAGTCTCCAGCATCTCGCAGAAATAAGGTTGCTCTGGGCGCGGTCCCACCAGGCTCATGGTTCCGTGCAGAATGTTGAAGAATTGCGGCAGTTCGTCGAGGCGATATTTGCGAATGAAGGCGCCGACGCGGGTAATGCGATTGTCACCGTCTGTGGCCCAGCTGGGACCGCCTTTTTCGGCGTCCTGACGCATGGAGCGGAACTTAAAGATTTCAAACTGATCGCCGTTCAAGCCAACGCGCTTTTGCCGGAAGAGTACGGGGCTGCCGCTCTCAATCAGAATCGCAAGCGCAACCAGTACCATGATTGGCAGAGTGAGTGTGACAGCGATTAAGGCGGCTACAATATCCATGGTGCGTTTAGCCGCCAGCAAAAACTTACTTTTGCCAAAGCCATCGTTGAAGATTAGCCAACTGGGTGAGAGCCTCTCCAGGGCGATGCGGCCGCTGATGTTTTCAAAAACGGTGTGAGCATCTTCAACCGTGACGCCGGCAAACTTAAGCCGCAACAGCTCACGATACGGCATATGCCCGCGCTGTTCCTTGAGCGAGAGCACCACGCGATCAATATTTTTCTCGCGTACCAGCGCTTCCAGATCACTCAGACCGCCGATGATTCCGGGATTGACCAGCGGCATGCCGATGTTTTCTCCCTTTTCATCCAGAAAGCCGAGCACCTTGAGGTTGAGATCGGGGCGAGAACATATTTCCCGCGTGAGCGAAATGCCGGTGGAACCGGTACCGACAATCAAGACGCGTTCCGGGCTGCGAAGAAAGAAAAAGCCCTTGGAATCAAGCAGGACGCGCCAGGCGAAAATAAGCGCCATTATGGTGGGAACTGCCAACGCGGCAATGCCTCTACCCAGGCTCACGCCGGGAGCGAGGTAATAAAGCAGCGCCAGTCCCATACAGGCCACGCCCAGCGCCTGCAAAAGAGCAATCAAGAGCCTGGCCCGCGACTTCATGACTTCAATGTCATAAAGATCGTTGTAGTAGAGGGCAAATTCGCACATGAGAACGACTATGACGAAACGGGCAATCGTATTGCCGCCGGCGTATTCCCATCGCGAAGAGGCAAAACGCATGGCCGTGGCCAGCGCGAGCCCGAAAATGATCAGGAGGCTCTCGCTCGTCAGAAGCACCAGCGTCTTGGTGGGAATTCTTTGTCCGCCGATTTTAAGCATTGCTCACCTTGGCAATGGGCAATAGTTCTTCCAGCTCTTGCGCGGCAGCTTCAGGCTCCAGATCGCCTGGGATGGGCGAACTGCTTTCCGCGAGCATGCTTTTTACGTTGCTGCGATTGGGCGACAAGCCGGCATCGCGAATCTTGTACAGGAGCGCGCGATAGCTGATTTTGAGCGCTTCCGCAGCGCGGCGGCGGTTCCAGTGATGGGCCTGGAGGACCTTGAGGATGATTTCCTTTTCAAGACGATGCACGGCCTGATTGGTAATCTTCTTGAGATGGACCGGACCCTCCATGGGAATCTCAAAATCAAAGTTGTTGGGCGCCGGCTCTGCCAGATCACTGCTAATGCAGGCTTCCGTGCCCAGAATCACGTAGCGCTTGATCAGGTTTTCCAGCTGGCGGATATTTCCGGGCCAGTGATAAGCCTGCAGGAGGCGCAGGAGCGAAGCCGAAAGCGGTTGGGCCCTGCGGTTATAAGTCATATTGAAATGGGTGAGGAAATATTCCACTAGTTCGGGAACGTCCGCGCTTCTCTCATGCAGTGAGGGCAGCGTAATGTTCACAACGTTGACGCGGTAAAAAAGGTCCTCACGGAAGGCGCCGGCGGCAATTTCCCGCTTCAAGTCTCGATTGGTGGCACAGATTACCCGCGCTTCTGAACGCGTATCTTCTTCAGCACCGAGGCGGCTGAACTTTCCATCCTGCAATACCTGCAAGAGCTTGGACTGAAGACCCAGACTGAGTTCGCCTATTTCATCGAGAAAGAGCGTGCCACCATCGGCCAGGGCGATTAAGCCGCGTTTGGATGTAGCCGCCCCGGTAAATGCGCCCTTTTCATAGCCAAAAAGCTCGCTTTCGAGCAGCGCGTCCGGAATCGCCGGGCAGTTCACCTTCACATACGGTCCCCTGGCCAGGGATGATCCGCGGTGGATCAGTTTGGCAATGATTTCTTTGCCGGTGCCGCTTGGACCTTGAATGAGCACAGGCACATCCGCCGACGCAATCATGGCCAAATCATGCTGGACCTTTTTCATGGCATCAGAGGCGCCAAAAATAACCGACTGAGGTGGAACGTCGAA
>DASYKK010000456.1:0-13994 GCA_035995565.1 Candidatus Angelobacter sp. | reverse complement strand
CGCATGAAGAAATAGTGGAACTCAAAATTGAGTTCCGGCGTGATGTACCGGTTGGGATATTGCTCAAACGGCAGCCGGATATTGAGGCCAATAGTTTTGCCGCCGGCTTCGCGCGCGCCACGATTCGCGGCTTCCATAATGCCAGGGCCGCCGCCGGAAGTCACCACAAAGCGATGGCGTTTGCCCGGTAGCGTGAGCGTCCACTCAGTAAGCATGCTGGCCAGCCGGCGCGCTTCCTCGTAATATCGTGCCATCTCCACGGCGGCATGCGCGCGCTTCAGGGCCGCTTGCAAGGCGTCGGCATCTTTGCCGCCGGGTAGTTCCTCCGGCGAAGCCGGTCTGGCTGAGCCGGGTTTTTCCAGGATTGTCAGGGCATTCTGCGCGTCGGGCAGGCTGGCGAAGCGTGCAGAGCCGAAGAATACAACCGTGTCCTGGATCTTCTCGCGGCGGAAGCGTGATAGCGGCTCCTGATACTCAGAAAGGATTCGCAGAATGCGACCATCTGGGCTGTTCAGGAAATCCGGATTGAGATAAGCCATCGCAGCAGGAAGCAGCTCCGGCATGGACTCTTCAGCGTCAAAGTTTTTTTTACTGTTTGCCATGCGATCTATCGGGAAACAAAAACTGTTAACGAAGGCCGTATTTACATGCGGTCGCGATAGCGGACCGCCTCCACCACGCCGAGCCAGATGTCCAGCAGGCCAAGTCCGGAAACCGCCCCGCGTACAAAGCCCAATTGCACCAGATGCTGGAAGCCGGTCCACTGCGAAGTGAACCCATCATTGAACCAGAACCTCGTCCAGGGAAGAACAATCAGCACTAATCCTAGTTCGATGCAGAATAGAACGTACACCACCACGAAAACGCGCTGCAGCCACACGGGCATTTCAGCGGTGCTCTCCGGGGCCGGTTCAGTCGGCTGCGCTGGCGTGGGGTCATCGAGATTCGTGGAAGTAATTTTCAAGGGACCTGGGATTTGCTTTTCAGTTGTATTGTTGGATGCAATAGAAAATTCTATGCTTTTAGCGCCTTTATCCGGCTGGCCACATCACGAAAGTCGATATTCGAGCCATACACTTCCATGAAATTCGTCAACGCGGATTTGTTGTCTCCCGCAGCTTGATAAGCGGCTCCCATATCATAATAAATGGAGCAGCGGCTGCCGCTGTCCAGGCCCGGCAGTTCCAAAGCTTTTTGATACCAGCGAACGGCTGCTTCAGGCGCACCTTTATCTACCAGGCACTGGGCCAGCCACGTAAGCGCCTGGATGGGCTGCGAGAACGCAGCGCCACGATCGACCGCGTGACAAACCTTCTGTAATTCCCCGATCGCCTCATCCAGCAGGCCCATTTCCTTAAAGGCGATTCCCAGGTTGTAATGTGTTTCCGGATCTTCTTCCGGTTCAGCGGCTTCTGAAGTTTCGTCGCGCAGCTCAGAAAGAATGTCGCTCAAGACGTTGGCGGACTCCGCATCTTTCATGTCGCCGTTAGCGCGCCGGTTCATTGCCGGAGCCGCCGCCATTGCCGGCGCTGGAGCGGGCGTGGGTTTGCTGGGGGTTGGTTGCGGCGCGAAATCCGCGAGGTCGGACGCTTCCAGGTCATGAAGGAAGTCGCCCAGAATATCTTCTGTCGATTGACCGCCGGACACTGGCCGAGCAGGAGTTGCCTTGGACGCCTGCGCTTTCGGCGTCTCTGCGATGTCGAGGACATTTTCCATATCCATCGCGGCCACGGGCGCCGATGCCGGCATTTCTTCAATCAAAGGCGCAACCGGAAGGGCTTCCCCGGCGGGTGGCTCCGCGACTTCGATGGGAGCAAATGCGGCCGGAGCGGATTCCATCTCTGCCGGCGTAGCTGCAAGGATCGCAGGAGTTGCTTTTGCCTGGCCGGTTGAGACTTCTGCTATCAGCTCGGTTATTTCTGGAGCATCAGGCGCAAGCTCCGTCAGGTCCAGAATCGCT
The DNA here is from genome assembly GCA_035995565.1 of Candidatus Angelobacter sp. Classification (GTDB taxonomy): domain Bacteria; phylum Acidobacteriota; class Terriglobia; order Terriglobales; family Acidobacteriaceae; genus Angelobacter. The sequence goes on along the minus strand of DASYKK010000456.1, from coordinate 12,034 downwards.
GCCTTGGCTGGCTCCCACATTTCCTGTGAAATATAAAAACGAATTTCCTGAACCTTGTCCGCGACTTGAGCGGATACGTCAACTGGAGTGGGCTCTGGGGCTACCGGTTCCAGCGGCACTTGGGCTGGCATTGCCTGCTCTTCAATAATTTCCTGATAGGACTGCACTTGAAGTTCAGGAGCCGCTGCCTCCTCCTGCTCAACTTCAATCATGTCTTCCCACTCGTTGGAGATATCAAGCTCCGCAGCTTCAGGCGTCGCGCCGGCTGGTGGTGGATCCATCGCCACCGGTTCCACCTTGATCTCTAAGGGCGATGGCAGTGCCGACACCGGCTCGACTGGGGCGCTCTCCGCAGGTTCAGGCTCCGCGGCTACCATGTCAGCGGCATCGAAGCTAAACTCCTGCACCGAAGGCGCAGATTGAACCTCAAGTTCCACCGGAGCATCAGCCACTGGCTCTGGCGGAGCAGCGGGCGCGGCTTCCGCCGGAATCGGAGGCCAACTGGTCTTGGCAGGTGCTTTAGCGGACTCCGGCACCGATGGCGTGACAGGAGACGCCGTCGCGGGCACGCGCAGGGCAAACTTCTTTGCCGCTTCAAGATATTTTGCCGCCTCCGTAGGGTGGCCTAGTTCTTCGTAAATCTTGCTCAGGTTCTGGTATATGCGGGCCGCGTCGCCAAAGCGCTCTGCGCGGGCATAAAGGCTGGCCAGACGCTGGTTCAGATTCACGTCCTGCGGGGCCAGCGGCAAAGCAGCTTCCAGCGGCGGAATGGCCTTCGACGGCACGTTATAAGAGACGTAAAGCTCCGCATCCGTCAGCGCGGATTCAATAGCTCTTTCCGTAGGAGGATCGTAGCTCTGCTGCACCGGCGTGGCCGCCTCGTCCAGTTCCTCCACCATGAATGCCTGCGCGGCTTCTTCGGGGGTAAGGATGCGCGTAGCCGAATCTTCTCCCAGCTTCGCCAGCATCTGCTTGTAGTTCTGGGCGTGGAGCGCGTTTTCCGGCTCCATCTGCGTGAGCTTCTGATAGAGATCACGGGCTTCAGTAAAATTCCCTTTTTTCGCCGCCGTGTGCGCTTGAAGCTCAATTACCTCCGCGTTTTGCGCGTGGTCGCCTGACTTGTTTGTCAGACGGTTCAAAATGGCCAGCGCCGCCGGATTGTCCTTAATACGGTTCGTCAGCGGCCCCAGCGTTTCCTGCAAGGCTGCCGGATCTCCGGCGAACAGTCGCTCGGAATATTTTTCATACAGGCGCAGCGCGCTTTCTTCGTGATTGTTGGTCACATACCATTGCGCCACGGTGGTCACGCCCGTGATGTCATTGTGTTTAGCCAGAAGCTTCTCGGCAACTTCTTCCACTCCTTCAGAGCTGCCAGTATGGAGCTTGGCCCGCAACAGTGCGCGCAGGCCGTCCGGCCGTGAGTCGAGATCGGTCACCTGCTCCAGATATCCGACAGCAGCTTGACCGTCGCCGGCCTCCACAGCTATCAGGCCGCGGAGCATCAGCGCGCCGGTGTTGCTGGGATCGAGCGCAAGCACTTTGCCCAGAGCGTCTTCCGCTGCCGTATAAGAGCCGCGCGCGTAAAGCGACTCAGCCGCGCTGTAATAAATGTTGCGCGCTTCTTCCTTCTTGCCAAGTTTCGTATACAGATCGGCCAGCTTGGACTGGGTGTGCGCATTTTCCGGATCAAGTTCCAGAATTTTCTGGAACACCCTGGCCGCCTGGATATTTTCGCCCGACTTCAGAAGTTGATCAGCCACCTGCATGTAGTGCACGCGGGCGTCGTTATACAAGCCCTGCTGGCCGTAGAGTTCAGCCAGCTTGGTGATGTTTTCAGCGTTATAAGGGCCAAATTTCGTCAGCTTCTTGTAAATCGCTATGGCTTTAACGGCAAAGCCGTTTTGCGCGTACTGATCGCCAACTCTCTTGAAGTAAAACGTGGCTTTTTCGTTGTTGCCGACGCGCGCGTAGAGATCCCCAATCGTATTCAGGACGGTCAGGTCCTTGGGATCTTCCTTGATGACTTTTTCGTATTCGGAAATCGCGTTGGGCAGCTTCCCTTGCTGGACAAACTTCTCCGCCTGCGCGAGGACCTTTACTTTGTTGAATCCAAACCCGAGTGCCATAAAAAATCAGTGAATCGAAGGGCAGCCTTTCCAAGTGCCGTGGGAAACCGCACACAAGTGCAATTGGGGCTAAAGTACCACAGAAAAACGGCGAAACCCAAGCCACATGGGGTAATCGTTAGTGCATGTCGGTTATTTACCTTAAAGGTTCAGGCAATACCGCACAATTCCGACTGGAGTCCTGGAATGAGTTTAAACCATTGGGCGGAGGCTCTTGCATTCGATTAGCGCCCCCTTGGTATTCATCCCATTGACGCGCTGCGGCGCGCAAAAAAACAAGGCCCCGATTTCTCGAGGCCCTCGATTCTGGCTGAGTGCTGGCTACTGAATGCTGATTGGTAATTCTTACGGGAACGGCACTCCCTTGACGCCTGAAGCCTTGGTCGCGTCGCAAGGCAAATTCATCGGCTGGCTGGCAGGAGTTCCTGGATTCAGGTTGGGGGAGGAAAAGTCAAAGAACTCTTCCATATCCGCCTGGGCTGCGTCTCGCGCGTTTAGGCTCGGCAGGTTGAAGCGCTTTTCCACGAACTTCAAGACTGCGGTGTAGTCCATCGGCGTGTGGGAAACATAATGCAGCTTGGCGAATGGTGACACGATAATCAATGGCACGCGGAAGCCGGTGCGGACGAAATCGTCCGGCGGATCGGAAGGCTGCAGGTCCTTTGGCTTAATGCCGTCAGGGCTGGGCACGTGCATGATGGCCGCGTCGGTTGCATATTTGCCCGCGCCGACTGCCTGCCCCGTCGCGCCGACCCCCAGTTCCTGGATTGGCCTTCCATCGATCATCGGACCCACATGATCGAACAGCCCGCCGTTTTCGTCGAAGGTCTCAATAAAGATTGAGTCCTTCCATGAAACGCTATTGATGAGCGCTACGAAAAGGGAATTCACAAAAGCTGCGCCGGACTGCAGATTGTCGCTCTTGCCCGGATGCTCATCGCGGCCGGAAGCGAAGCCTGGCTCAATGTAAGAGTACTGTGGCAGAGTGCCGGCCTGCACATCGGTCAAAAACTGTGAAATGGGGACAATGTGGTCTTCCTTGGTCGAAGCATAGGGCTGGAAGTTCCGCAGGCTTGAGATCAGCTTGCCATCCGGCTGGCGGTCAACAGAATAAATCTTCCATGAAATGTTGGCTGCATCCAGCAGCTGAAAAATTGTCTTTGCCGTCAACTGCGTATTGGTGTCCTGCGGAGGATGGACCAGTCCCTGAGAAGTCGCAGCCATCGAATAAAGTCGCGTGGCCTCGGTTTGAGCCGGCTCCGGGTTATACCAGCGGTCAGACGTGGCGAACTGTGTTGCAAACCAGTAAGGCGAAGGCAGGTCAGCCTGCATGTAAAAACCCATGGAACGTACGCCCTTGGTATCAGGATCGCCGTCAAAAGTTGCGAGCCCGGACGCGGTGTGAACAAACCCGTCGAGTAAAACAGGAGCATTCTCTGTCAGGTCGAATCTGTTGGCATTGCCGTGGCTCTCCAGCCATGCCGCTGTTGTATTGAAGATGCAGCTGGTGCCGAGATGGAAATTGGTAATGTTGTCGCCATCATCCGCGGGATTGGTGAAACTTGTCTCCAGATCGTCAGCGTCCCTTCCCAGGCCCAGGCTGGCTCGATAGTCATTGATCTTGCCGAAGTAGGCGTCAAAGGAACGGTTTTCCTGCATCATGAAGATGATGTGATTCACGCTCTGGAGTGTTCCGGCGGGAGTGGGAGACGGTGTGGGTGTTGGCGTTGCGCTGCTGGCTCCGAGTCCCTGGCACCCAGTGAGCAGGGCAAGAGACAGCAAAACAAATAAGCTGACAAAAGCGGCTTTTTTAGAAGGGATCATAGGTTTGAACTCCGGGCGTGAGGCATGCCTTGTTACTCAGAGAATGAGACAAACGGTATCTCTGGTCATTGTGTGAGATGTTTTCCCTCTGGGCCAAGTTGGATGCTGCTGGAATTACCTAGATTGACATCCCAAGCAGGTGTTCTGACATCGAAGGTTTTTAGCTGCTCTCGATACCGAATTTTGCCGGTGCGGGAACAAACTTCGTTCAAGACCCTGGGGACCCGTAATGAGAATTGCCGTAGTAGGATCTGGTTACGTCGGACTTGTCGCCGGCGCGTGTTTTGCTGAATTAGGCCACCAAGTTGTTCTGGTCGATAACGATGAACGCAAACTTGCCGAACTCCAACGCGGCGAGTGCCCTATCCACGAAAAATTCCTTCCGGAACTGCTGGAACGTCACCGCGGCAAGAGCCTGGATTTTACCGGCGACCTGACCGACGCGGTACGCCGCAGCCAGCTGATTTTTGTCGCCGTAGGCACGCCGCCGAAAGATGACGGTGACGCTGACCTTTCTTATGTAGAGTCAGTCGCCCAGGGAATTGCATGCGCCATTGACGACTATAAGGTCGTTGTCGAAAAAAGCACGGTGCCGGTTTACACCAACAGCTGGGTAAGAAAGATCATGCTGCTGAATGGCGCCCCCGCTGAGCTTTTTGATGTCGCTTCCAATCCAGAGTTCCTGCGCGAGGGAACTGCCGTGGCCGACTTCCTTTATCCTGACCGCATTGTGGTGGGCGCGGATAGCGATCGGTGCGCCGACCTGCTGGCCGAGGCTTACCAGCCGCTGGTGGATGGCAGCTATTTCAAGCGGCCTGACGCCATTCCGGGACCGGTGGCGGGGCCGTTTAAAGCCAACTTACTCCGCACCAGCGCCAAGAGCGCAGAACTGATCAAGCACGCCTCCAACGCTTTCCTGGCCATGAAAATCTCCTTTATCAATGCCGTGGCCAGTGTGTGTGAGGCTGTGGGAGCGGATGTGGAGCAGGTGCGCGAGGGGATCGGTACAGATTCCCGTATCGGGCGGCGCTTCCTTTCACCCGGCGTGGGTTACGGTGGCTCCTGCTTCCCCAAAGACCTTCTGGCGTTCCGATCAGTCGCACGTGAGAATGGCTGCCATTTTGGGCTGCTGGACGAAACTGTACGAGTTAACGAAGAACAGCGCATCCGCTTCCTGCGCAAGGTGCGTAAAGCACTGTGGACGTTGAAAGGTAAGAAGCTCGGTGTGCTTGGCCTGGCTTTTAAGAACGGGACTGACGATTTGCGTGAGTCGCCCGCCGTGGCCATCATCAAAGCGCTTTTGAAAGAAGGCTGTTCGATTACGACGTACGATCCGGCGGCCATGGATCGGGCGGCAGAGGAATTCGCCCCCGGCACCGTCAAATTCGCGAGTGGGCCTTACGAAGCACTGGAAGGCGCGGATGCCTGTCTGGTCCTCACAGAGTGGGAAGATTTTGCTGCCCTGGACCTTGGTCGTATCAAAAAGCTACTGCGTTATCCCATTGTGATCGATGGCAGAAACCTGTTCAAGCCGGCCTCAATGGAAGCCGCGGGGCTCAATTATTACAGCGTAGGACGTCCTGACGTCGTGGGCGAGTGTGCCGGTGTGATCAAAGCTTCTTTGAAGGCGGAAGCGGCAAAACAGAACGAAGCAGCCTAGAGTTCATTGGGCAGCCATGGAACTGAAACTTAGTACCACGGCGCTAAACGAAAAGGGTGAGATGGAATCGCAGTTAATTCAGTAACGTATTACTGGAGTTGGGCCATGCTTTCAGTTGTAGTACCAATTTATAACGAAGAAGAAAACATCACTGCCTTTCATGCTGCGGTACTCTCGGTGATGGAGAGCCTTGAAGAACATTGGGAGGTCATTTACGTCAACGACGGCAGCCGCGACAAGTCGCTCTCACTGCTGGTGGGTATTCAGCAACTCGATCCGCGGGTGAGTATCGTCGAATTTTCCCGCAACTTCGGCCATCAGGCTGCCCTGACCGCCGGGCTTCAGGTGGCGAAAGGCGACGCCGTGATGCTGATGGACGGCGACTTCCAGGATCCCCCGGAGGTTCTACCGCGCATGGTCCAGGCCTGGAAAGACGGCGCCAAGGTGGTAATAGCAGAGCGCTCCAGCCGGGCGGAAACAGGGCTTCGGGGCAAGCTGTTTCCGCTGTTCTACAAAGTCATGGGCCTGATTTCGGATTTTCCCATCCCTTTGAATGCGGGGATTTTTGGGCTGCTGGATCGCCAGGCGGCCGATGCCATCATCAATCTTTCGGAAGGAAACCGTTATCTTCCCGGCCTGCGCGCCTGGGTTGGATTCCCCACGGCGATTGTCTATTACGAGCGGGCCGGACGGGCCGCCGGCGAAGCCAAACAGACGCTTCCTAAGCTCTTCAAATATGCCATGGATGCGATCTTCAGCTTCAGCTACAAACCGTTGCGTCTGGGAATGGTGCTGGGCGGAGCAGTGCTGGCATTCACATGTTTGCTTTCAATCGTAAATCTGGGCAACACGATGTTTCATCTCAAGTTTTTCGGCATCGTGCCCGGCTCAGGACACATTGGGACTCTTCTCGCTATCCTGTTTCTGGGCAGCATCCAGCTCATTTGCACGGGATTGCTGGGCGAGTACATTGGCCGGATTTACGATGAAGTCCGCCGCCGCCCGCTTTATCTGGTCCACAAGCTTCACCGGGCAGAGGCGGAAGGTGTGCTTCTTTATAAGACCGAAAGAGTGCTTGCGGCAGGTCGCGATTCAGCGGCTTAAAAGCACAATCTGCCTCGATTTTGCACAGCCCGCCCCGCCCAGCGGGGCATATCTTCAAGGGTGATTTACTTAGTTCCTGTCGCCTCTTGTCAGCCAAGTGCCGATTTCCAGCGGCTTCGCTCCTCTCAGCGGCCGTAGTACCAGGCTAAGCGTCAAAACCTACCTAATTAAGTAGTCTCCTGATACATCCAGAGTAGATGCAACCGTAACCTCTGCTCCTCAAGCGAAAGCACTCTAGCTCTGAAGGAGTACGCAAAGTGAAAAACGCTATTCGGTTAGTGATTGCGACCTTGACTCTGGCCACCGCATCCTTTGCGGGAGTCACGGTAAGCTCCCCCGCAGCCGGATCCACATCTGGATCCCCAGTCCACTTCGTCGCCTCGGCAACATCGGCCAAGCCGGTTACCGCCATGAGGATTTACGTGGACAACGTCAGCGTTTATCTCATTTCAGCAAGCAAACTTGACACCTCTGTGACCATGTCGGCCGGCACTCACAGTGTTGTCGTTCAGGCCTGGGATTCAACCGGAGCAGTTTTCAAGACGCCGTTCAGCCTCACCGTAGGCAGCAGCGCCCCGCCTCCGGCTCCAACACCCACGCCAACAGGCGGACTACCCGCACCCCCGGCTGGAGCTGTAGTCAAAGGCAATATTGACCAGATGGCCGGTTGGGAGAGCTGCACGGTTTGCGCAGGCGCGAATGCCGCAGGTCCGGTAGCCAACTATTCGATGGTCCCCAACCAGGCGTCTCCTTCTCTCGACGGTCTTGCCGCCAAGTTCAGCATTAGCGGATCCACCCCTTACTCTGACGCTCTCTGGTGGAAACAACTGGGCGGAGCCGATTTTGCCACCAACCTGAAATATGACGTGGATTTCTATATCACCAATCCTGGCGTCGCTCAGGCCCTGGAATTTGATAACAACCAGTCCAATGGCGTCCACAAATTCATCTATGGCACGCAGTGCAACATCAAGGCTGGTCACTGGGACGTGTGGGGCAACGCAGCGGGCAACTGGATTTCGACCGGAATCGCTTGCTCTGCGCCAACGGCATTTGTGTGGCACCACCTGACGTGGGAATTTCAGCGCACAGCCACGAATGTGATTTTCGTCGGTTTCACCTATGACGGCGTTACTCACTATGTAAATCGCAGTTATCCCGCCCGCGGATCAGGCGTCCATGAAATGAATGTGGCCTTCCAGATGGATGGAGACTTTGCCATGCACGCCTATTCCACCTGGTTGGACAAGGTCACGCTCACGTACTGGTAGTGCTAAGGGTGCCAATCCAGAGGGAACTTGCCTCAAAAACTATCGGCGAGTGTTAATGCGCCGCTAACATTCAGAAATGCGGAAAGGAGCGGATTCGAGTCCGCTCCTTTTCGTTTTCGGAACTAAGTGTCTGGCTTAATCACCTAGTAGTTCGCGATTTTTGGTTTCTGGCGCAGCAGGCTGAAAAGGGTTGAAGCAGAGTAGATGCGTCGTTAATCTCAGCTTCGCCGTTGGAAATGGCGGCGCACAAAAAAACAATCCCCTGGAGTAAAAGTAGTGATGGTAAAGAAAACAACCAAGAGCGTGTCCATTCTCGTAGTTGCACTGTTCCTTTTGGCGGCCACTTCGCTTCGTTCATCCGCCCAGACAGTCAAGAGCCAGATTCAGAGAATGAGTGGATGGCAAAGTTGCGTGGCTTGTGCGGGTATTAACGCCGCTGGCCCGGGAGCATCCATTTATACAGCCAATACCTCATCGCCCTCCACAAGCGGTGTTTCCAGAGTTTTCTCTATAGCCAGCGGTTCGCCATACGCCGACGCCCTCTGGTGGAAGCAGTTAGGTGCCGCCAACGGCGCCACCAACCTGCGCTATGACCTCGATTTCTATATGCAGGCGCCTCAGAACGCTCAGGCCCTGGAATTTGATAACAACCAGGCCAATGGCAGCATGCGCTGGATCTTTGGCACAGAGTGCAATATCGCCGCCGGCCACTGGGACGTGTGGGGCAATGCCGCCGGCAACTGGATCAATACTGGCATTCCCTGCTCCATGCCTGCTGCTTACAAATGGCACCACCTGACGTGGGAATTCAAACGCAACGGCGGCTATGTGACCTATGTGGCCGTTACCCTGGACGGAGTAAAGCATTATGTCAATCGCAGCTATCCAGCCAGGAGATCGGGCGTAAATGAGCTCAATGTGGCCTTCCAGGAAGACATGAGAGGCAACCACGCGGCGTTCCAGACCTGGCTCGACAACGTTAAGCTCACCTATTGGTAGATAGAGGTTGTTCCTGTCGGCTCGGCTCCCGGATTTCAGGCCCGGGAGCCTTTTTTTGTTCTGCAATAAATAAAATTCCCCTTTTATTCGCCATATGGTAAAAATATATTGCGTACCCTGCATTCGGGGAAAATCTGACCGCACTTACACTAAGAGCAGGAGTCTCGTTTTTCATAACGGAGATGCCGCATGGAGAGAATAATGGCTGATGAAAGACAGGAAAAAAACAGGGCGATCGATCTTGCGCTCTCACAGATAGAAAAACAGTTTGGCAAGGGATCCATCATGCGGCTGGGGAGCAAGGAAGCGATTGTTCCCATCGCGGTGATTTCCACCGGCTCCATCTCTTTTGACGCAGCCCTTGGCGTAGGCGGCTTTCCTCGTGGACGAGTGATCGAGATCTTTGGCCCGGAATCCAGCGGCAAGACGACCGTGGCTTTGCAGGTGATCGCTGAAGCGCAGAAGACCGGTGGCATGGCGGCTTTTGTTGACGCTGAACACGCGCTCGATCCTATTTACGCCAGGAAGCTGGGCGTGGACGTGGACAACCTGCTGGTGGCCCAGCCGGATTATGGCGAACAGGCGCTGGAGATTGCCGAAGCGCTGGTCCGTTCCAATGCCATCGACGTGCTGGTGGTTGACTCTGTGGCCGCGTTGGTACCCAAAGCCGAACTGGAAGGCGAAATGGGAGACAGCCACATGGGGCTCCAGGCTCGTTTGATGTCACAGGCACTGCGCAAGTTGACGGGAATCGTCTCCAAGTCTCGTACCTGCCTGGTCTTCATCAACCAGATCCGGGAAAAGATTGGCGTAATGTTTGGCAATCCTGAGACCACTACCGGTGGCCGCGCACTCAAGTTTTATTCGTCTGTGCGTGTCGATATCCGCCGCATCGGCGCCATCAAGGATGGTGATGTGGTAGTTGGCAACAGAACTAAAATCAAAGTTGTAAAAAACAAGACTGCCGCTCCCTTCCGCGAGGCCGAATTCGACATTATGTATGGCGAAGGCATCTCCCGCGAAGGCGATTTGCTCGACATGGGCGTGGCCAAGGAAATCGTGGAGAAGTCCGGCGCCTGGTTCAGCTACAAAGGCGAGCGCATTGGCCAGGGACGTGAGAACGTGAAGTTGTTCCTGCGAGAAAACAAAGACATGACGGCAAAGCTGGAGGCTGAACTGCGACAGGTACTGGGATTGAAGATCCTGATTCCCGAACCGCCGTCGGCAAGCCAGGAGCAAAAACAGGCCGCCGCAGCCCACGCCAAAGGCCCCGTCGGAAAGCGCTAGATATCCATCGGTAATTCCCAAATCAACGAGGCGCAGAGAGGATGCGCCTCAAGCCTCTTCTCCTGGTTCACTATTAAGGCAGCAAGCCGTACACATCCAGCTCATTGGCGGTGCCGACATACACGTGACCGTTCGCAACCGTAGGAGAGGTGAATTTGAGGGCGTTTCCCGCCTTATCGCGCGTGCCTGCCTTGGTGCTGTTATATAGCTCCTGCAATGTCGAACCATCATACGCATGCAACACGGCTGGGCCGGGAGTGTTAATGGTTCCATTAGGCGTACCGCCCACATAAGCGTGCAAATCCAGCGCCCAGAGAATGGAGCTGCTACCGTTGGTTGAGATCATTGGTGAAGTTCCGGGATAAAGAAAGACATTGCTTGTCTGCGCCGTCGGAGCGGTGGAAAGCAATCCGTTTGAGAATGTGAACAACTCCAGTGGTTCATTTGCCTCGCCAAAATAAATGGAAGAGCCAAGAGCCACCGGCGTGGCAAACAAACCATTTGTTGGTTCTGGATTGCCTATAGGCACCGTTTGCACATTGCTGTTGGCGGAGGGGTTGAATTTCCCCATGTTGTCACGATTGACGAGATAAATTTTCCCGTCTTTGCCGCCCACGACTACCAGGTTTCCAGCAGCGGCTCCAGGCTGAGTTGAAGGCAGGATTGGCCCGCCTGCTCCTAAGTCCAAATCATTGGCCGTGAGATCTGCGGTGTTCGATGGAGTGAAATAATCCTCAATTACCAGCGCACCCGATTGCAGTGCCAGCTTCAGAACGGAATTGCCGGCGTCTTGTCCCCCAGCGCTAAGATCGAAATCACCATTGCCAGTAGCAACATAGATATTGCCAGCAGGATCGGCCGCCGGACCATCACCGCTTTGCCAGATCGCCGAAGCGCCTTTGTTGGGACTGGTGCAGAAAAGCGCCACCTGATGCAGCGCCCCACTCACAGCCGCGCTGTAAGCAAAAAGCCATCCGTTATAAGGAAGCTGGTCGCCGTTGGAACCATACGCGATGTAGACGTTGCCGTTGAGCAGCAGCAAAGCAGGCCGCTGCAAATGTTGTTTGGGAACAAAGGGTACGCGGCCATTGACTGCAACCCCAGGATAGGCGCCCGGAACGGAGCCCTGAATCACAATCGGACCGCCAAATTTTTCTGCTCCCGTTGTTAGACTCAGCGCATGAAGCCGGTGGACGATGCTGCCGTGATCGCTGGTTGAAACAGCCACGTACAGCGTGCTGGTTGACGGATCGATGACTGGAGTGCTGCTGATGCTGATTTCAGGAGAAATCAAGGCGCTGCCAGGCTTCGCTATCGTCGTGATTCCCGCCGAGGGATTGATAAAGCTGTGCTTCCAGAACGGCGCTGTGGTCTTGCCATCGGCCTCAAAAGCATAGACGCTGCTGTGCTCAGTCGCTACGAAAACAACATTGTGTCTGGCGCCAGCAATCGTAAGATTCGCTACATACAAGGGCTGCGCATAAATTTGTCCATCCACCGCACGCGAGAACACTTTTCCAAAGGTAGCCGACGTTACCGTGCTGTTCGTCAAAGCAAACTCTTGCAGGTTGACTCCGCTGCGAAAGCGGTCCGCATGATACGTAAACATTCCCGGATAATCTGTGACCCAAACCTCGGCCGAACCAACCGCGCTCGATTGGGCCGCACTGGTCGCGGTAATGGTGTGCGTGCTTCTTTTTCCGGGAGGATGATACAAGCCGGAAGTAGAGATGGTCCCCACAGTGGCATTGCCGCCCCGTATC
>DASYKK010000455.1:0-12349 GCA_035995565.1 Candidatus Angelobacter sp. | reverse complement strand
TTGCGCATGGGAGGAACTACAGCCGGGATTATCGACGTCTTCTTCGATAGCAATGGCTCCGAGCAAATCAGCGTGGCCCAGGCCAGCGTTATCAATAATGTCGCCTACTATGACACGTGGACATCGTTTCCCATGCGCTCTCTGCGGGAGCTTTCCGGAGAAGAGGACCCGGCAACACGAGCCAGCTTTGAAGTTGCTGACTATAACTTGCGCGTGAAAGTACAGCCGCCCACCGATCTCACCGCTGAAGCCGAATTTACTCTCACGCCGCAGCACTCCGGCCTGCGGACGGTGGTTCTGGAACTGTCGCGTTACCTCAGACTCACTGAAGTGCGCGTGAACGGCGTGCCGGCCGAGTTCATCCAGAATGAGGCGATCAGCGGAAGCGACCTCTCGCGACGGGGCGACGATTTGATCGGCGTCGTGATGCCGGTGCCGATGGCAAAAGGCCAGCCCGTCAAACTTTCATTCAAATACTCCGGACCGGTAATGTTCAACGCCGGAGGCGAGTTGATTTACGTTGGCGCGCGCGGCACCTGGTACCCAAACGTTGGCCCCACGTTCAGCAATTTCGATCTCACTTTTGAATGCCCGAGTGACTGGTCTGTAGTCGGCACGGGCAAACAAGTTTCCAGCACGGTCGCTGACGGCAAGCGCACTACGCGCTTCGTTACCAGCAAGCCCATTGGACGCGCCGGTTTTAACCTGGGCAAGTTCGTTTCTGCCACGTCCGATGCAGGCGGGGTGATTGTCCACGCTCACGGCGCCAGAAACGTGGAACAGTCGCTCGCCGGCGCTGAAGCACGCGTCGGCAAGAAACCTGATCCGGCGCGAGAAACCCAGCAGATCGCCGACCAGGCCGCGAACACCATTCAATTTCTTTCTTCCGAGCTTGATCCCTTTCCCTATCTCAATCTGGAAATCACGCAGCTTCCGGGCATGTTGAGCCAGTCATGGCCGGGCCTGATCTATCTTTCCAGCACTGCTTTTCTCTCGCCCGACGAGCGCCGCGCTCTCGGCGTTCGCGACCCTTACGTCGAACTTCTGCTCAGCCGCCTGATGCTGACGCATGAAACCGCGCATCAGTGGTGGGGCGACGCCGTGGACTGGGTCAGCTATCGCGACGAATGGATCGTCGAAGCGCTGGCCAATTACAGCGCGCTCGTCATGCTGGAAAAACAGCATCCCGGCGACATGCGGACTGCCCTGACTTACTATCGCGGTGAACTGCTGCGCGAAACCCGGAACGGAATCATCTCCGAAGCCGGTCCGGTCACGCTGGGACATCGCCTCACGTCCTCGAAGTTTCCTGATGCCTATGAGCGCGTCCTCTATGGCCGAGGCACCTGGCTCATCCATATGCTGCGCACCATGCTGCATGAATCCGGTGGCGGCGCCGGCGACACGGTGTTTTTCTCCGCATTGAAGGGCTTGCTGGCTACTTCGCCTAGTCACAAAATCTCCACGCTCGATCTTCAGCGCGCCTTTGAGCACGTGCTGCCTGCATCCTTGACGTACGAAGGCCGCAAGTCGCTCGACTGGTTTTTCGATAGCTGGGTCAATGGCAACTCCATCCCGCAATTTTCGCTCGACAATGTGCATATGTCGCCCACCGTGGGAAAACTCAAAGTGACAGGAACCATTCTTGAAGATCATGCCGCCAAAGATATGGTCACCGCCGTTCCGCTTTACGCCGTGGATGCCACCGGCAAATCGCGCTTTCTCGCGTTCGTCTTCGCCGACGACACCAAAACCGAATTCACCGTGACCGCCCCCGCCAGCACCAAGCAGATCCTGCTTGATCCGGAGGAGACGTTGCTGAGGCGGTGAGACCCGAAGTGCGGACACTGCGACTTCGCCACTCTCTGAGATGGATTTTTTTCAGCAGCAGCCCACCTTTAACCAGCAGCAGTTCATCTCACCAACACGTTCCCCAAACAACTTCCAAGGGAAAGGTTTGTCTATATGCCACTTCGCAGGAAAGCGGTATTCACAACATTTGCTTTTTGCAGCATTCTTGCTCTCGTCACCGGAGCTTTTGCCCAGGACGGAAGCTCCACCGGAAAATGCGGGTTCCAGAACCTGACCATTCCGTCGCCCGCGGGGACCACCACCCTGCCCACTGCCCTGAATGACCACGGGGCGATCGTCGGAACTCTAAGTAGCGGCACGGGAACTTCGTTTCATACCACTGGCTTTCTTTTTAGTGGTGGACAATTCACCCACTTCAGGTTTCCCGGCTCCGCAAATACCCTTCCCCACGACATGAACAAAAACGCAGTGATTGTGGGCTCGTTCGACGTTACCGGCGGCAGCGGACAACGCGCGTTCCAGGTGCATGCCGGTACTTTTAGCGAGGTGAAAATCCCCGGTTTTCCTAACGCCCCTGCGGTCGCCCAGGGCGTGAACGATCTGGGAGACATCGTCGGCCGGTTCAACGGCAACGGCTCGGATTTTGGTTTTCTGCTGCATCAAGGCAAATTGACCACTATTTCCTTTCCCGGCGCTACCGGCGGTACGTTCCCCAGCAGCATCAACAACCAGGGCGTTGTAGTAGGCACATATTCAGTCAATGAGCAGAGAACGGGGGTCCAGGGCTTCATGTGGAAAAATGGGGCCTTCACCAACATCCAATTTCCGGGCGCGGATGCCACGTTTCCGGCAAAGATCAGCAATAATGGCGACATCGTTGGCACCTATGTTGAGTCTGGGACTCTGTTGATCCAGGGTTTTTCTTTTGCGAACGGCCGTTACACCACGATTAACAGGCCAGGGTTTAATGAGACGCAAATCGTTGCGCTCAACGGCTTCGACAATGTCCTCGGCGTTGGATCTTTGTCCACAGGGCAGACGTGGTTCAAGGGCTTCTGCTCGGCAGTGTTCTGAAGCACGCGTGCTATCTGGACTTTCTTCAGTCACAAATGACGAAGTCCTTAACGCCTGCGGGTGAGGACCAAACTCACCGCAGGCAGGTTTTTTTGTGCTCACGAAAATTGTGTAGCACAGCCGCCCCTCGGCTGTGGCTCTTAGCTTTTGGCTCAGCTTTTGGCTCAGCTTTTGGCTCAGCTTTTGGCCCTTAGCTCTTAGCCTTTGGCTTTTGGCTCTTCCGATCCTCCTCTGTGTTCCTCTGCGTCCTCTGTGGTTAAGGTTTTTCTTTTTTCCTGATCCGCGTCATCCGCGTCAATCCGCGGTAAGTCTTGCCTTTCCGATCACGCCGATCACCCGATCTTTACTCCCTTTGTGTTCCTTCGTGTCCTTTGTGGTTAAAAGTTTTGAATTTTTCTCATCACCTTACTCAGTTCCAGCACCTGCAAATTCGCCGGACAGTCTTTCCAGTTGTGCCGCCAGCACACGATCAAATCGCATTTCTCCGCATCATGCCGATGATCTCTGAAGTTGCGGCTTTCGTATTCAAACTCAATCCTGAAGTGCTGCCACCGCCCGAACTCCACTTCAATCTTCGCTTCGCAGTCGGGAAAGCCCGACTGCACTGATTCAATAACAAACCCCAACTGCCGGGAGAGCATGCAAAACAGCGCCATCACTCCCATTTCATTCACCGGCTCATAAGCCAGCCCGCAGGGTCGTATCGGAGGGCCAAGCATTGGCCGGTCCGGCAGCATGCGGCGCGGAAAACAGGCGGTGGTCACCCACGGAAAAGCTGAGGGTGCCAGTTCAGCCACAAAAACCGCCAGCATTGTCGACGTCACGCATTTCTTCCCCACCAGCGGCGGCGGAAGCATAGTTCCATTCGCGGCAATCTCTGCAAATGGCCGCCTCTCCAAATCCATAACCGGTTCAGACAGCGTTCCGTCTGCCCAGGGTAGGTTGGCGCCGGTCCCCTGGTTCAGGCCTTCCTTTGCTGCCGCCGTTTGTCGGATTTGTGCCTCGTAGGCCGCTCTCGCCGCCCTGTGAAATGAAAGCATTCCATACGCGCCCTGTTGCGGTATCGGGCATCGCCGGATCGTTTCCCCCACGTCCGTCCAATCGCCTACGAGCCAGCCGGCATTCACAAACCGGGTAAACTCTGCCGGAACCTTTACCCACCTCTTAAAGCGCAAGAAAAAGCATTCGCACGAATACCTTCCGGCCTGTTTGTATTGTCTCTGCGACGGCACCAGGCCTAGCTTCCGCACCACCTTGCCCCAGTCCTCCAGCAGCGCTGCCGCTTCCACTTTCACCCCTCGCTGGCTTGGCTGCAGTCCGGCCGCCTGCAGCGCATTGCGATACGTCCCAAAGCGCCCCGTCACCTGCCACAGACTGACGCGCCCAAGCGGGCGGAACTCGCGCGCTGTCGGCACATGGCCCAGCTGGCGCGCCACATCCTGGATCGCCGCTATCACCGCTTCTTTGCTTTGGCTCCTGCTTTTCCCCATTGGTTTATCTTCTGGCATCGCGTACCTCACAGGAAACTGAATGGCCGGGAAAGAGCGCGATGGAAAGAGTGCGAAAGGACACACTTCTCCCCGGTTTCAAATCAGCTTGGTTTCAAAAGACTTCAAAAAGCGGCCCTAAAACGCCTTTAAGAACGGTCCTGAACAGCTAAAGTTCCCACAAAAAGTAACGACTTTGAAGAAAAACAGTGACTTGCGGAAGTCTGAGAACAACAGGTTTGCAGGGGGCCCAAAACTAGCTCGGCAACGGCGGCCAGCTGATCGTTTTATAGCACGAACGAACTACGAATGCAAGCATTTTTTAGTAGGCTCGTGGATCCGTCGAACAGTTCTCCTGTTTCCAATTTCTTGGCAATCTTGGCAGTCCTGGCAATTTTGACAATCTCTTCCAGCGTCCGATAACTAGCGGCGGTTCGTGAATTACGCAAACCATTCTGCCACCGCCGGAACAGTCCCCTCGCCGGTCCGGAAAACCTCTCATTCCCGCCGCGCCGCGACAGGATTGTCTTGACATTTTCACCCACAAAAACTAGAGGAGAAGTCTCGAATGCCCCTGCTATCCTCACCACACCGTGGGTGCCCCATTCCTTTTGCGTCCCGCTAATTTGCTTGCGCCACAAATCCTGCTCGTGGACGCAAAGGGTGGGTAGATCAACCTTCGATCTTCACCGGGCCCTCAGGGCGTCCTGCCCAATCCGCGCCCCCGCGACGTGCCATCCCGAGCCGAGCGCTGCTCAGCCACGCGCAACGTCCGCAATCTCGGGTGCGCAGGCTAGGGGACCTGCTCCGCTACTGCTAACGGGAACACAATACCGATGATTAGGACAGGAATTCAACGCTTAACCTCGAGGGGAAAGAAGATGCGCTGCCCGCGAAGATGAAGCGCCGTTAGGCGCGACGACAAGTTAGCCCAGCACGGCCCGGCGGCGCGCTTGCGCGCCTGAAGGAAGTGGTAGGTCTGGGATTTATCCCAGACTGAGCGAAGCGAAAGGCTGGGTAAGCAAGAAAAAAAATCCTTCCTCGCTGCCGCAGGCCAGCGCGCAGCATAGCGGAGCGCTTTTGCCTGTCATTTCCATGCGAGCCCTATATATTCAAGCATCATGCGAGATCAATGCGTTTGCAAGATCAATTGAGGCGGCTACCGTAAACGGTGATCGGCTGACCACTACGGGACGGATTCACTCTATAGGCTCGCCTATCAGCAGAGGTTGCAATGCCTCTTTACGCTTGTAATTTCCCGGGGCCATGATCCTTTGTACAGCTTTGTTGTGATACAGAGCTAACCATATTGCCTTCTGCCGCACTCGTTCATCATCTTTCAGTTCGTCCAGCTTTTCTTCAACTCGTTCTTTGTGCTTCTTTACCACAGCCTCTGGGTTTTCATACTTGGGGAACAAATTGATCTGGTAGAAAAAACCGATCAAGAGGTAATCAATGAAATATGCTCCGTCATCTGCCCTTTCGATGAAGTGGGGAATTATGTTTTCGGGATCATCGGTTGCGACGAGTTTTGAATCAATAATGATGCGCGGATATATCGCTACGTCTTCAGCTAAGTGATGTGACCTAACCAGTGCTGGGCCAAAAGCAAATCCTTGCTCCATATAAAATTTATCCAAACACACACCGCCACGAATCAGCACCGCGTTGTCTAGGAGTAACTTCGATTGAATGCCCGCGAGGATCATGCACTCAATGCTGATCCTTTCTGGTAGCCCCGAGTCTTGGGCCAGAGGAATCGCCCTTATGATTAGATCGGAAAAATTTTGAGTGTTGGCAAATACCGGCCCGTGCGGTGTTCCCAACGATGTCTGAGTCTCCATCTGGAAGAGGATTTCAATAATACGTTCCATTTTGGCTGGGTCAGCAACGGATTCTTCTACAAGCTTGCGAAATCCAAGGATGTCGATATATGTCAGCAGCTGGTCTGTGTATTGCGGCATAAGGGCCGAGGTTACCACAACGCATGAACAAAGCCGTCGGTTCGTTGAGGGCTTGTGTCGGGTCTTACTGCATCACGGTCTTTACTGCGGCAAAGTCTGATTGGTCTTTGATCCGTCGATGGTTGTGGTGGGTTATTGGAAGGCCGCAAGGAAAACGTCATCTGGTTTAGAATTCAAAAGCCATTGAGAGCACCATGACGGACAACGAATCACTCATCCAAACCGCTGCCACTGTTTCAGGGAAGCTGAGAAAATTCCTGATAGATGTACGCGTACAGCGAGTGAAACAGGGACTAAACCCTGATAAATCTCCCGACGGTGATCCCGCACATCTCTCGCATTACACCACGGCGGATGGCCTACAAGGAATCATCCAGAACGGAAATCTGCGAGCGAGTGCTGCCTACCACTTGAATGATTCATCGGAAATTGACTATGGATGCCAGCTGTTCGGCGACCTACTTGCCAAAGAAATCGCTGCGGAGGGACGTGATCTTTTAAGCAAAAAGGTTTTTGAGGATGCCAAGAAAGCTTTTGAACCGGGCGGATTTATGGAGTCCGTAGTGTACAGAACTTACGTTGCCTGCTTCTGTGAAGATGAAAATCTTTTGAGCCAGTGGCGTACATACGGGCAGACCGGCGGGTATTCCTTAAATTTTCCACGACACGCACTTGAGACTGGTCTCACCGTCCACGATGACCTCTACCACGTCGAACTAAAGAAGGTTATCTACAAGAAGGAAACGCAGGTTCAGTTACTACAACTTGTCTTGTCTGATCTGTTATCCGCACTGGGAGAGAGCAGTATCAGTAAGCTCTATGGCAGCGGTGGCATACAGGAGAAGGCTGTTTTCATCACGTCATTCAACACGATGCTACAGACCTTAGCTGCGAGTGATATTTTTCGGTTCAAACATCCTGCGTTTCAAGCTGAACGGGAATGGCGACTAATTGTGCGACCGTTGTCGCTCAACCTAAGCCATCTTGAAGTGCAACAGTTGAAATTTAGGACGACAGCCAAAGGGTTGGTGGTTCCTTATCTCGAACTCCGTCCAAAAGAAGGAGCATTGCTGCCCGTTGCGTCGGTGCGATATGGCCCCACCTTGGAAAAGAAACGGGTCGTTAGTTCGCTGGGCTTACTGTTTCGGCAAAAGGGCTATTCCATAGACATCCACGGCTCCGACATTCCAGCTGTATTTTGAATCTCCAGAGAGGATTGGAAGTTCATGCAGCAGAGTACAAGGTTACGCTAAACTCTCACGATGGAAACTGATTGGGAATTAGTTTGCGACAAGAAGATTTTCGACAGCCTGAAGACTACAGATGAGTTTGGATATGTATTGGCATTGGCTCGTGCTGTGAATGCACTGGCTTACGTTCATTCCACGATTCCAGAGGCTACTGATGCTGACGATTCACCTGTTGAAGCAAGGGCAAGGGTGAACGTATTTCTATTTGCTTGTTCGATCCTGTGTGAAGCGAGGAACCTCGTGGAAGCCATGAAGCCTCTTTTTGGCAACAAGCAAACATTCCAAGGACTGCAAGAGCTACTTGACGATCCAGCAGTCCAAAAGCTGAAGCTTCTTCGCAACAAGGGAGTTTTTCATTTTGACGCTGAAGAATTTAAGCTGAGGGCAAGGCGTTCGCCGTCACACGACTGCTCATTTTCGGCTGGCAAAGGGAAATTCAGGAATGACGCCTATAATCCGTTCGCTGATGCATTGGTGATCGACATGTTCTTACGTTTACCGGACGATCCAACCCTTACGGCTGAACAACTGGCTGAGCGAGAAAACACCGAAGCCCGTGAGCGGCTGCCTGAAGCCAGAGATTTAACGTCTAGGTTTGTGGAAATGGCAGAGCACTTTATTTCCGAGTCTCTCAAGAATTGGGGCTTTGCGCTGAAAGACAATACATTGCAGCAGGTTTGACCCGCATCACCGCCGCCATACTCCCTTACCACCTGCTAGCGGTACAGCCTCGGCTTTAGCCTGTGCTTGCTGATTAGCATTCTTCCATGCTTCGAAATATTCAGGTCGCCTAATCGAAAGGGTTAGATGTGTTTTACCGCCTGATTCAAAGACCACACCTTTCCGGCTTAACGTGGCGATCACATATGCTGGATAACCGAACAGAATATAGACCAACCCTGCTGGATACGGGTTATCTGGTGGCATGAGAACGAAAGCAATCACCGCACAGGCGGCACCAAACAGGATGCCGATGCCCTGTCCCGAATGCACTTTGTTTATGCATTTTGAACAGTAGGGCACCGATCCAGACCAATATTCATTTCGTGAAGCAACAATGTAATTGGCCGTCTGCTTCGGTGGTGATTTTTCAGTAACAGATTCGGTAGCTTGGGATAAGCACAATGGGCAAATGGTCGGGAAGAAGGTGGTTTCGGGATTCACCGTCAGGGATTTCCAGTCCCGAGTGCAGTACCAAGACAGCACCTTACCGACAGCGAGGGCTACGAATGCAAGAATGATTGCGTAAATTCTCATCGGAGCAGCCGAATCGTACCACAAAACTCCCGGAATGAACGGGGCAACATACGTATCAGCAGTTTCACGGTGGCCAGAGACATTTATTTTGTGACCGAAAACGCCTGATTCAGGGCTGCCTATGAACTTGTGACCGCAAAGAAGATATTGGGCAGCAAGATCACCAAGATCAAGACCATGACCGGCGCGGCATGAGAACTTAGTTTTCAACCCCATACTGTCGCTGTTTCTTGATCTCCCTTGCCCTTTCCCTTCCGCCTATGTAAGCATTCTCCGCTGCTCATTTTCCAACTCCCCGGAGGCACATTGCGCCTTATCCTTTTCTTCATCCTTGCCGTTTCCCTTTTCGCTCACGCCCAGCCGCCCAGCACCGCGCAACATTTCAAGCTACCCGCCACGCCCAAAACTGTTGTCTGGGGATACTACGACGCTGCCGCGCCTCCGGTCCTGCGCATCCACTCCGGTGACACCGTGGAATTCGATACGCTGATCACCAACAGTCCCACGGGACTGGAAAAAGCCGGCGTCGCGCCCGACCAGGTGGAGCAGAGCCTGCGCGATATTTACAAGGAAGTCACCAATAAAGGTCCCGGCGGACACATCCTCAATGGCCCTGTTTTTATTGAAGAAGCCGAGCCCGGAGACACCCTGGAAGTACGCATACAGAAGATCGATCTGGCCATTGCGTACGCTTACAACGCGTTTGGTCCCACGCGCGGCTTTCTGCCGGAAGACTTTCCTTATCGCAAGATGAAGATCATTCCTCTGGATAAAGACCGCATGGTTGCGAAATTCGCGCCCGGCATTGAGATTCCTCTGCATCCGTTCTTTGGCAGCATGGGTGTTGCGCCGCCGGAAGGCTTTGGCCGCATTGACAGTGCGCCTCCCAGCCTGCACGCCGGCAACATGGACAACAAGGAACTCGTCGCCGGCACGACGCTTTTCTTACCGGTCCATGCGCGCGGCGCGCTGTTTGAAGTTGGCGACGGACACGCCGGCCAGGGCAATGGCGAAGTGGATATCACCGCGCTGGAAACTTCTCTGGTCGGCACGCTGCAGTTCATCGTGCACAAAGGCACAGGCCAGAAATATCCGCGCGCGGAGACCCCGACGCATTACATCAGCATGGGATTCCATCCTGAGCTGCATGAAGCCACGCGCATTGCCGTGCGTGAGATGATTGATTTTCTTGTCGGCGCAAAACATCTCAGCCGCGATGATGCTTACATGCTGACCAGCGTCGCCGGCGACGTGGACATCACCGAACTGGTGGACGGCAATAAGGGTGTCCATGTGATGATGCCAAAAAGTATTTTTGTGAAGTAGTTCTTTGTAATAATGGAGCAAGGCATCCTTGCCGGAGAGGACGGAATCTATGCGGCTTCTGGTCCGTTGGCTTATCAATGCCGTCTCGCTGGTGATTGTCGCTTATATTGTTCCCGGCATCGAGTTGCACGGTTTTATGTCGGCGCTGATTGGCGCCATCGTTTTCGGACTTGTAAACTCCACGCTGGGACTGCTCCTCAAAATCCTGACCTTCCCCTTGACGATCATCACCTTCGGCTTCTTTCTGATCGTGATTAACGCCATCATGCTCAAGATGGCGGCGTCAGTTACTCCGGGATTTATCGTCCATACCTGGCTGGCTGCATTAGAAGGCGCGATTGTGCTGAGCCTGGTCTCGACATTGCTGCACTGGCTGATCAAAGATAATCGCCAGATTGAGGCGCGGCGCTACTAGTTCGACGTTTGGTCCATCACATGGTGCGGAGCCTTTAAGCTTGCAGAGAGCGCAACTGCTTCACTATTGCTTGCACGTCACCTTCCTGAAATAGTCGGATGGCCGCGATTCCCGCCGCACCTGCCTCAGCACATTGCTGCGCATTTCCCAGCGTGATTCCGCCCAGCGCCCATACCGGCATCGGCGGCTGAGCGGCGTCCCGGCGATGGCAAATCTGCCGCAGTTGGTCCAGACCGTTATGGCTGGCCGAACCTGACTTTTCAAACACCGGACCAAACACTGCAAAGTTCGCGCCATGCGCTTCGGCAAACGTCACCTCAGAAGCCGCGTGCGTGGAAACCCCGATCACGGGATCGCTCTTTCCGGCACGGGCAAAGATCGAGCGCACTTCGCTGGCGGCCAGATCATTAGCCGGCAGATGGACACCGTGAGCGCCGCAGGCCAACGCCACGTCCGTCCGAGAATTGATGAGCAGCCGTGTTCGCGAGCCGCCCAGCGCTCTCATCGCCTTCAGCGCCAGCTCTTCCAGCGCGCGAGTTTCAAAGTCTTTCTCCCGCAGCTGGATGTACTCGACCCCCGCGGCGGCGCACTCCTCAATTTTCGCCAGCAGCCGCTGTTCCTGCTCTTGGGGGTCGCCGGGAAACTGCCGGCGATCAGTGATGTAATAGAGTTGCAGGACCATTGGCCAGATTGTAATTGCTCGCGTCTTCCGCGACGAAGGCAACTTGGCAGGCGCGAAACTACTCTCTTAAGGGTGCCTCTAACGCTGCAACTCGTCTGGCTGTTTGCGCTGGCGATCCCAATCGCCTGCATCGCCTGGACGGTCACGCACGAAGAAATCTTCCGTGAGCCTCGCGAATATTGCGTCCGCCAGAGTGAGACGCATCAGAATCCCTGGTGCCGCAAGTTTTACTTTCTATTTACGTGCGAATTCTGCTTCAGCCATTACGTGGCAGCATTTTTCCTTTTCCTCACCCACTACAAGCTGCTCTATGACGATTGGCGCGGCTATCTGATAAGCCTTTTCGCGCTGGTCTGGGTTGCCAACCAGTACATGAGCGTTTATGCTCACTTGCGCCTCGACATCCGCAAAGACCGCGTTGAGATCAAGCACGTGGAAAAGAAAGTGGAAGAGATGGAAGACAGGAAAGCGGCTTGATCCCCGTCCCGAGCGATAGCGAGGGATCAAAAAATCAAATGCGCGTTTATTGTCTTGATCCGCGGCCAAATGTTTTTGGCCGCGGTAGCGATCCTGTCCTTGGATCGCAGCAAACCTACGGCAGCGTCTTCGCGATCTCCGGCCCTTCTTCCGCCGCCTGCTTCGCCGGCTGCGGCTGAAGATGATACTTGGTCAGGCCCTCTTTCAAGACTTCAAACGCTTCTTCCGGCGTATCGACCATGGTAAAGCCGTTCACGTCTTCCGGAGAAATGGTTCCCGCGTCGGCCAGCGCTTCCAGATTCAGCACGCGGTTCCAGTACTCCTTGCCATAAACGATGACGAGTATTTTCTTGGCCAGCTTGTGGGTCTGTGCCAGCGTGAGGATCTCAAAGAACTCGTCCAGCGTGCCAAAGCCTCCTGGGAACACAACCAGAGCTTTGGCCATGTACGCAAACCAGTATTTACGCATGAAGAAATAGTGGAACTCAAAATTGAGTTCCGGCGTGATGTACCGGTTGGGATATTGCTCAAACGGCAGCCGGATATTGAGGCCAATAGTTTTGCCGCCGGCTTCGCGCGCGCCACGATTCGCGGCTTCCATAATG
>DASYKK010000454.1:0-5458 GCA_035995565.1 Candidatus Angelobacter sp. | reverse complement strand
AACCCCACTTGGTAAGAATGATTGACCAGGACAGGATGCTGAAGGCCAGAAGAATTACGAGGACAACCTGCGCCACGGCCCCGGTCTGCCGTATCAGGTTGAAGACCTCTCCGCCGATGAAGGATGCAGGCACTCCGGCGGTGATGGACGCAAACAGGGGGAAATGTGGATTTATCATTGCAAAGTCAACCGCCTCTATCAGTTAACTCTTCGACCGTAACACCATGCGGTGCTCACGTCAAACGGGTGAATATAGTGGTTCAACAGGGTTAGGGGTGGGTTAGGACGGGCGGCTTTCCGCCTTGTCGGGGCAATGCTTTAAGTCCGCGACAGGCGACGGCAGAATCTGTAGCCGGGGACGGAAGTCTCCGGTTAACTAGAAAAAAAATTCTATCCTCGCGCCGCAGGCCCGCGCGCAGCGAAGCGGAGCGCAAAAGACTTTCCGCGCTGGCATTTGTATGCCGCCCTTTGCTCTGCGAAGCGAAAGCTTCACGTTGGGCTGTCTCACCACGGCAGATCCGTGAGTTTACTGATCCAGTGCGTGGCAATCGGAAATCCGAGAGTTAGCAAGGAGAAGCCGACAGTCGCAAGCAATTTACGGTTGTTTAGCACGCCAAAATCAACAAGGGCAAATACCGGACGTGCCATAAAGGACCAAATTAACCGGTTTACCAAAGCAACGGCGAGTACAAGTATTACTAGAACGGAAATTACGCCAGGAACAATGTTGGTGAAGCTTAGAAGGCCGTATCCCTCCCCTAACAAATTAAGCAACGGGCTCATCGGGCCATCGCTGGTCATCGAAGGACCTATGTCTAGAAGAACGACAGCTGCCGGGCCAGCCAACACCGCTCCAATAAGGAGAATTGCTGTGATCCCAAGAGCCAGCTTCGGCGACGAGGTCACTGACGATGTCCATCGCAGAAGTTTTCGCGTAATCGCCACGAATACGACATCGCTGAGCACACCGCCAACAATGACCCAGATTGCTAACGGTATAGTCTTTACTGGATCGGGATCGTCTATTCCGTGAAAGCTGTTCAGGAAACCCCACAGTGAGGTCAGGAAACAAGCGGCGGCAAACGCGGCCAATAGCGGCTTGAGCCTCTTTCCAAAGGGGTAGACGAGGGTTGCGATAATCACTCCGACAGCGGCAGTCATGAAATAGCGGATTTCTTTCTGACCCTCGAAATTTCTTACTATGACTTGCATGACAACTGTTGCAGAACCAACGGACAATGCAGGAGAAACAAACAGTACCTTAAGGGAGAGGAGTCTTTGCCCAAATAATTTGTCGAGAAAGTCGTTCACAACCTTTGATGCGCCCGACACTAACTGGCCAGTCTGTCCCAAAGCATCCTCACCTCGACGAGAAAAAGTTACCCAGAGGTCAATCAAGCGGTTCTGAATCTTGCCTCGTTCATCAGGATAAATTAACAGGGCCAGATAGAGAACAAATGCCCCTAATAATATTGCGGGCAATCGAAATACCCAGAAGTGAGATGGCATGACGGATACGAGCAGGGTAATCAATGATTTTTGGCGCGCACACTACTCATGTCTGGGGTAGCGTTCGGTAATCCCAAATCTGGCAGCGCATTCACGATCTTCACGGTTTCCAGGCTGACGGTAATCACCTGACCGATGAGGCGGAGGATGTATTCCTTATCGTCATCGCGGTTTGGGTCATTGGTGATGCCGGAGCGCTTGTCGGTTGAGACCTGATATTGGTCAATCACCCATTCCAGCGCGGAGCGGTTGCCAAGGCGGTAGTCGTAGGTTTCTTTGGGTATGCCGGTGAGGGTGAGGAAGTCGTTATAAACGAGTGTCTGCTTGTCTTTGCTGAGGCGCATTTTTTCCACGCGCAGGTTGAGCTTTTCGCCGGGTTTCTCGCGGCGCTCCAGCGGATATTCTTTCTGCTTCTCGTAATCCACATGCAACTCGGCCAGGCGCTTGCCGGCCTTGGCGAAGGCATGAAAGGCCGGCGCGTAAGGGATGCGCGGCAGTTCACGCTTGAGGTTAGCGGCGTAGCGCGTGCGGTATTCCGGGTGATGCAGCACAGCGTAGGTGTAATGGAAGATGTCCCACTTGGTGATCTGGTATTCTCCGTAAGTCTCCCGAAACTCTCCCAATCCCCAGTCGGTGATGTTCTCGCGGCGGTTGGTACCGTCTTCAGCGTAGGTGTAGAAGGGTACCCATTGCGGTACTGTTCCCGGGCCATAAAAATTGAGATCTGGAATGATGCGGGTTGCTGAGGTTGCAAAGGGCCTTTCCGCGCCCACGCCAGTTGCGCAGATCATGATGTTTTCATTTTCAGACGAAGACTTAGGCAGGAATTCCGGCAGTCTGCCTCTTCTGTGAATCAGAATCGAATCAAACTGCAAAAACATCTTTGTGTAAGGGCGATAAATGGCAAACCGAAGATCGTTTGCATTGGTATTTGCAAACTTTCCAGCGCTTAGCGTTTCTTTTAGTCGACTACTCCATTGAATTAATTTCGGGTCATTAATAACAAAGTCATCGATGTTCGCGGGTTTCCCGTTTGCTACGTATCTATGCACTTCAGCATTGTATGTTGCAGCCAGCTTCTTGATTCTTTTCGTCAACTGATGCTGGTCGAAATCATAGACCCACAGATCTCGGTTCGTGTTAGCGCCGAGACTGAAATCTTTGAAAATTGCAGTCGTTTCCTTTCCAGACTTTGTCTCTTGATTCGCGATTGAAATAAAGTTTGTATATTCGGGTTTTAGACTGGCGGTAAGCCAGTTTCCTTGGTCGTCCGGTCTGAGCATTTGCCACTGTATAGCCGAGTTAGTTGCGTGTTGTTCGAGGAATTTAAGGCGCTCTTCTTTCCGCCAATAGTCATTTATTGTGGCGTAGAAGATCTCAGCAGAGCGATTGTTCGCAGATTTCTTTCTGACAAATAACGCAATGCATACTCCCAACTTAATCCCGAACACATTGTGTGATGTGCCTGAGATTTTGGGGTTCTTGCGAATGTTAGCCCCCAAATCGAGGAGATAAATTGTGCTGTATTCCGAAGCAAGCGATTTGCGGATACCGTCAGAGGCAAATTGATCTAGGTAGCTGCTGTTCGTGACCAGACAGACTAGCCCGTCTGGTCCTATTCGATCAGTCGCCCATCTGAAGGCTCGAACAAATGGATCCCTGGATTTATTGACAGTGGAGGCTTCCGATCCCTCGCCGTATGTCTCGGCAATTCTGTTGTCTAAAGCTGGATAGGACCGATTGCGATTATTCTCATCTTCTTGTTTTTGGCTTGCCCTGTAAGGAGGATTGCCGATGATGACGAAAATCGGGGCTTGCTTTTGCTTTTCAACCCTCTCAGTATTCTTCGCAGTGAACATCGGCATTTGACTGGCTTCCGCCAGCTCAAACGTATCCACCAGACAGATTCCCTCAAACGGCTTGTACTCGCCTGTCGCGTCCAAGTACGCGTGCTCAATATTCATGCTGGCGATGTAATAGGGCAGCAGCATGACCTCATTGCAATGCAGTTCGTTCTCATACTTGTATTGCAGTCGCGTTTTAGGAATTTCCTGCATCACGCGCACCAGGAAATTCCCAGTGCCGACGAAAGGATCAAGGATGTGGACCTCACGGTCGCCCAGGGATTTGCCGAATTCTTTTTTGAGAATTTCTTCCACGCTGCGCACCATGAAATTGACGATGGGCTGCGGGGTATAGACGATGCCGTGGGTGTCCGCCTCTTTGGGAGAGAAGCCCTGAAAGAAGCGTTCATAAACGGTGTTGAGGAAGGTCTGCTTCTCAGAAAAGTCGGTGGCATTCTCAGCATTGATTTCTATGGCGTGATAGAAGCGGTCCAGGTCTTTTAAGAAAGCGTCGCGGCTGAAGTGGCGGCTGGTGAGCGAGTCAATGACTTTTTCAATTTCAGCGGCGATGATGTTGCGGCGGGTGAATTCAGGGTTGTTGAAGACCCGGCGGAAGATACGCTCGGTGAGCAGATGCTGGATGAGCATGGTCTCAACCGCGTCGTCCGAGAGGTTGGGATTGATGGCCTGACGGCAGAGCAGGACAAAGCCTTGAAAGCTGTCAACGAACTTTTTATTGGTTTTGCGCTCTTTTTCAATGATCCCTTTGACGGCGACGGCGATTTCAGGAATGCGGCTGGAAAAGTCGGCTACGGCGGCTTCCCATTCCTCATGCTGCGGCTCACGGTACTTGAAAAACTCCTTGAGCAGATCGACAAGGTTGTCCGCGTCGGTGATGTCTTCATTCAGGCCCTGGCGCACGCCCTTCTGGTAAAGAATGGCCTTCTCCGGGCTCTGAAAGATGATGTTGTTTCGGGGATAGCCCTGTTCCAGCTTCTTCTTGACTTCTTTTTCCAGCGAGTCTTCCAGGTCTTTGGCTTCCCAGAAACCATGCTTGAGGGTGAAGGAATCAAGAATCACGCCATCAACAATAATGGATTTATTCTTAGGCGCAGGCAGGCGAAACTCCTGCACCAGCTTCCATTTAAACTTTCGTGCGCAATCATCCAAGAGCGAAGCAAAGGCCTGCCGGACGGCGGTCTCATGGCTGATATTGAGCTGCCCGAACTGGTTTAAGGCGTTGTAATAGTCCTTAACCTTGGCCGAGGTAGGTTTGAGGGATAGTTCCATGCGTGCAGTTGAGCCGGAGTTTAGCACATGGGACGGGCGGTAGGGCATTTGGCGGGATGGAGTTCCGATGTGATTAAGGTGGCACTGGCAGGAATTTCCTTGCGTGCTCCGCTGTGCTGGTCTTTTTCCTTAGGTCGCTCCGCTCTGCTGCGCGCTGGCCTGCGGCGCGAGGAAGGAATCCTAGAAAACGTTCTTGTCACGGCCATAAAAGGCCGTTCTTCCACCCAAGCGCGCTCCGCTGCCCCTCGACTTCGCTCAGGTTTTCGGCCCGTTCGACTCCTTCGCCGGTGGCTCAGTCGCTCAGGGCAGGCTCTCCACCCCATCACGCGAAAACCGCGCGTGCGGGGACCCCGGCTCTGCGGCGCAAAAAAAGCACTTAGCATTCAGCAATCAGCATTCAGCCAAATCGAGAGCATCTTTCTGGAGGCGCCCGAAGGGTCGCTCTTCCTTTTCGACACTCACCCAGGGCAAGCCATTAGCCTCCATTTTTCACTTGACAAAAGCGAACAAAATGCGATATAGTGCAAAAAGAAGCTGCTAGGGCTTCCTAGCCGTTAGTTTTTAGCCAGAAAAGCCAAGATCTTTAACGATAAAAGAAGCCATTAGCCGTTAGCCTTTAGGCAGAAAAGCCGGTAATTGGTTCCTGGTATTGGGTATTTGGTATTTGGTACTTGGGGAGTTGCGACCCTCTGCCGACCGGGAAGTAAAACAAGCAATTGGAGCTAAAAATTGAACCGGATTGGACCCCCGAAAAACAGGAATAGTGGGCTTCGACCGCTCGGTGACCGCTCGGTCGAATTGCACTTTAGTCTTTG
>DASYKK010000453.1:0-7109 GCA_035995565.1 Candidatus Angelobacter sp. | reverse complement strand
ACAATCTCAATCCCGCGATGACGATCATAGGTAAGGGTCATCTCAGAGGAGCACGGCCCACAGAGCCAGAAATGTTCCACCCGATTCGCCGCTTTGGGCTTGATGGGTGACGGGCCGACTAAACCGAGCGGCGATTGCGGTGACTCAACCATGAAAATCTTACCTTCACGCAAATAAACCAGCGGAGTAGAACAGGAAGGGTTGGCGCATTTGGCCAGCATGGTTTTCTCCTTTTTGTCGCCAATAGCTCTCCCACCAAGGCGATTTGGGGGCTTTTTCATCTTCGAATGTAGATGCGGGCTTTGGGGATGGGGTTCGCTGGAGAATCTACTTTTGTGCATCAGGATTTGCCTATGAGCTACGGTAGTAAAGCCGGGTAAGAAGGGCTGATGGGTATCTTTTTTTAGGCCGATCAAGCCTTATAGCAAAGTTTCTTAACAAATATTAGGCAGGCGCGACTTGCTTATCGGACGCGAACTACTTAGAATTTCGATACTTCCAAGGAGCACAAATTTTGCAGAAGTAATCTGCGGATGTGAAAAGCACATGGAACAGGCAAAATCTCTGGGAAAAAGCATGCGTCGAGTTTTAATTGTTGAAGACACGCCCGCCGATGTCCGGCAGTCCACAGCAGTGGTAAAAAAGCTCGGCGCCAATGATGTTATCGCGCTGAACAACATTGCCGCCGCCATTCTGCTCCTGCAGGACGTGGTGGAAGGAACAAAACCCGCGCCGGACCTGATCCTGCTGGATCTTTCCTTTCCCAGAGAGAGCGGATTCGAAGTTTTACGATATTGGAAGTCCAACCCTAGACTCCACGACATTAACGTAGTGGTGTGGACAGTGATGGGTGACACCGAGAAGAAGTTATGCCAGTTTTTCGGAGTGGAGCATGTGGTCCCGAAGTGGGCCGGTCCCAGAGAACTGGAAGCTGCCCTGAAGACTTTTATGCAGGAACCCGATTCGGCACAGGCCTAAGCGTCAAAACAGCGTATCAGCTTCCATCTGCATCTAACCCAACTGCTGCATTTTGGGGCGATCTTGCCGCGCTGGTTTTCCTGCCCATCTGAACGCATTCCAAAGATTCAGTTCCGGATTTGTCAAAGCACCCAAAACATTTGGAGGATCCATCGATGAGCAAGTTGCCCGAGATGATCAATAAGCATCAAGAGGAGATACGCGCGGACTGGCTGAAGCAGATGAGCACCGCGGTACGCCGCGTCGATCTGATCAGTAATGAAGAAATCGATTCGCAATCCCGCGAACTCATGACGGCGATTGCCAGCGGCGCCAAGTCCGGAGACGTCACGAATCTTGATGGACCAGCCTGGGGCCCGGCGCGGGACATCCTGAATGCCATCTCAGCTTCGCGGGCCAAGCAGGGCTTTAGCACCAGCGAAACGGCGACATTTGTCCTTTCCTTGAAACAGCCGATCTTTGCCCTGGTGCGCCGGGAGCATGCAAATGATCCGGCCGCCATGTTCGATGAGATATGGAAATCGACCCAATTGGTGGACAAGCTGGCGCTGATTACGGCCGACTCTTTTCAGGCAACGCGGGAAAAATTTATCGCGCGGCAGCAAGAAGAGTTGATGGAACTGTCCACGCCGGTGGTCAAGCTGTGGGACGGAATCCTGGCGTTGCCGATCATTGGCACGCTGGATAGCGCCAGAACCCAGGTAGTGATGGAGTCATTGCTGCAGGCGGTGGTGCAAACAAATTCGCGCGTCGCCATAATCGATATTACGGGCGTTCCCACGGTGGATACGCTGGTGGCGCAGCATCTGCTGAAAACCATTACCGCGGCCCGCCTGATGGGCGCTGACTGCATTATCAGCGGCGTGCGGCCACAAATCGCGCAGACCATTGTGCATCTGGGAATCGACCTGGCGGGCGTGATCACCAAGGCGAAGCTATCCGACGCGTTTGCGCTGGCGCTACAGCGTACCGGCCAAATGGTGACAAAAATGAACGGCGAAAGCAGCCGCAAGAAAACGCTGCTCAGGCGGGAGGAGTAAATGGAACGCATTCCTATCCTGCGCATGGGGCAGTTCCTGCTGGTCACAATCCAGGTGGACATGCATGACCGGCTGGCTGTCCAGCTTCAGGACGACCTGACCCAAAAAATTTCAGAATGTAGCTCGCGCGGCGTCCTAATCGATATTTCGACGCTGGAAATCGTGGATTCATTCATCGGCAGGATGCTGGCCAACATTGCCGCGATGGCGCGCGTGCTGGACGCCGAAACCGTGGTGGTAGGGATGCAACCGGCCGTGGCCATCACGCTGGTTGAGCTTGGCATGTCCCTGAGCGGAGTGCGCACCGCCCTGAACGTAGAAACAGGGATGGAGCTGTTGTACGAGCTGCGCGGAGATTTCCATTCGGAGATCGGCGGATGAAATCGGGGAAGCAGGAAACCGTACCCATTGCCAGTTCAAGCGACGTAGTGCTGGCAAGACAGAAGGTGCGGCAATGGGCCATTGAAATGAAGTTCACGCTGGTAGACCAGACCAAGCTGGTAACTGCCGCGAGTGAACTGGCCCGCAATGCCCTTGAGCACGGCAAGGGTGGACACATGTTGATTGAGCAGGTTCAGAACTCCGTCAAGAACGGTTTGAAGCTGGTATTCGAAGACCAAGGTCCAGGGATCGCGGATATCGATGCGGCCCTCCGAGACGGATACACCACAGCCGGGGGCATGGGGCTGGGACTGGGCGGAAGCAAACGGCTGGTCAACGACTTCCACATTGAATCAGAACCGGGTAAAGGGACGCGTATTACCGTTGTCCGCTGGAAGTAATGTTTCTATTTCGAACGATTCCGTTGTCTGATAGCAGTTCCACGGCTGAAGCCCGCATGGCGGGAGCGCGGATGGCCGCTTCTCTCGGCCTCAATGAGACAAAGTCAGGCGAGATCGCCATTGTAATCACGGAGGCTGCCCGCAATGCCGTGGTCTACGGCGGCGGCGGCCAGTTGGTACTCTCCGGGATAAAATCCAATACCGAGACAAGAATGGAAATGCTGGCCCTGGATCGTGGGCCGGGTATTGCTGACGTGTCCCGCGCGCTGCAAGATGGATACTCCACAGGAGGCACTCCGGGAACCGGACTGGGCGCGATCAAACGCATGGCGGAAGTCTTTGACGTGTTCAGCAACGCCAAAGGCACAGCAGTTTTTGCGCGGATTGAACAGCCGGAAAATGAGCGTCATTCGCGCAAATCTTCAGTAGAGTTTGCCGGATTAGTTTCGCCGATTGCGGGAGAGCAGGTGAGTGGCGACAACCTGGCCTGGGACATTACCGGCGACCGATGTGCCGTACTGATGGCAGATGGACTGGGTCACGGGCCGCAGGCGGCGGAAGCCTCGGATGAAGCGGTGCGGATTTTTCGCTCCCACAGCGATGAATCTCCTGCGAGCGTGATTACGCGCCTGCATGACGCGCTGAAGAAGACGCGCGGCGCAGCGGTAGCCGTAGCGGAAATACATCCTTTGTCGGGAACGTTAACGTATGCGGGTGTCGGCAACATTGCCGGGAGCATCCTAAGTAATACTCTAAGCCGCAGCCTGGTTTCACATAGTGGCACGGTGGGACACGTGATGCCGAGGGTCCAGGAATTCAAGGTGGAATGGCCGAGAGATGGAATCCTGATCATGCATTCTGACGGGTTGCAGTCCCGCTGGGACCTTACGCGTTATGGCGGGCTATTGGCGCGACAACCGGCCCTGATTGCGGGCGTGCTCCTGCGCGATTTTCGCAGAGACCGCGATGACGCAAGCGTGCTGGTGATGAAAGGGGTTTCGTCCATTTGATCCGGCCAATTTCAACCGAGATGACCAATCCGCTTTCCATCGTCCTATTACGTACTGAACGCGACGTGGTCCAGGCCCGCCAGCGTGCACGGGAGATCGCCGCAATGCTGGGCTTTGACAACCAGGAGCAAATCCGGCTGGCCACAGCAACCTCAGAGATGGCGCGCAATGCGTTTCGTTATGCTCGTGGCGGAAGAGTCAGTTTTGATGTTCAGACCGGGCGGCCGCAGGTTTTGGTGATCATGATTTCCGATACTGGACCGGGGATTGAAAACCTGGATGAAATTTTTGAGGGTCGATACCATTCCAATACCGGGATGGGTTTGGGAATTGTAGGCACCAAACGGCTGATGGACAACTTTGAGATCACCAGCAGCTCGGCCGGAACGATCGTGAAAATGGGCAAGGACCTGCCTTTGGCTGCGCCCGTACTCACACCGCTGCGATTGAAAGACCTGGGCGAGAAAATCAGCGCCAAGGCGCCCGAGAGCCCGTATGAAGAGATCGACCGGCAAAACCGCGACTTGCTGAAGACTTTGCAGGAACTGCGGACACGGCAGGAAGAACTGGCCCTGCTGAACCGTGAACTGGAAGACACGAATCGCGGAGTAGTTGCGCTTTACGCGGAACTAGATGAACGCGCGGATTACCTGCGGCGCGCGTCAGACCTGAAGACCAGCTTCCTTTCCAATATCTCGCATGAGTTTCGCACGCCGCTGAACTCTATCATGTCGCTTTCGCGGATACTGCTGGACCGCCTGGATGGAGACCTGACGGACGACCAGGAGACGCAAGTGGGGTTCATCCTGGAGTCGGCGAAAACATTGTCGGAAATGGTGAATGACCTGCTCGATCTGGCCAAGGTGGAAGCCGGGAAAGTCCGGATCAGGGTGAAATCGTTTGAGGTGATGGAACTGTTCAGCGCGCTCAAAGGCATGCTGAAGCCATTGCTGGCGGACAACACTTCCGTGGACCTGGTGTTTGTGGAAGGCGCCAATCTACCATCGCTACGGACAGACGAAGCTAAGGTTTCGCAGATCCTGAGAAACTTTATTTCCAATGCCATCAAGTTCACGCCGCAGGGCGAAATAAAGATTTCCGCGGAGCGGCGCGGCAACGGCGCAGTGCTTTTCGAAGTTACGGATACTGGTATTGGCATTCCGCCGGAATACCTGGAAACAGTGTTTCAAGAATTTTCCCAGGTGGAAAACCCGTTGCAGGAGCGCTATCACGGCACCGGACTGGGACTGCCGCTGTGCAGGAAAATGGCTTTGTTGCTGGGGGGCAAAGTCTGGGTAACGAGCGAACCAGGCCGCGGATCGAGCTTCTTCGCGGAGCTGCCAATTGTCTATAAAGGAGAAGCCGATGTGACCGGTGTGTGTGAAGAAATGCCCGCGCCCGAGTTTTCACGCCCCACGGTTTTATTGATTGCGCCGGATGCACATACATTCGCATTAGCCGATTCTTCTTTCAAGACATCAGAATTTCAGCTTATTCACGTGGAAAATCTGGAGCGGGCGGAGACCTGGTTGCAACGCCACCAGCCGCGCGCGGTGATGCTTGATATCGAAGGCCTTGGAGATCCGGCCTGGGACTTTCTCCGCTTTTTTCCGAAGCAGCCGGATTCGAGCGAGCAGATACCGATTATCGCCGTAACCGTACCGCGGGAATCTCCGAAAGCTCTGGATCTTGGCGCGGCGCTGGCGGTCAGCAAGCCACTGGAAGCCGCGAGTTTGCTGCAAGATGTGCGCCGCGTTACGAGACAGGAAAAGCCCAAAAAACTTCTGCTGGTGGACGACAACGATTTGTCACTGTATATTCTGCGCGAACTGCTGGACCGTCCCTGGCTGAACCTGGTGGAAGCACATAATGGACAGGAAGCGCTGGACATGATCGATCGCGAACAACCTGACGCGGTGATTCTTGACCTGGTGATGCCCGGGATGGGCGGCTTTGAAGTCTTGCAGAAGTTGCGGTCACAGGAAGAAACGCGCCGGCTGCCCGTGATTGTTTACACGTCAAAGATGCTTTCCGGCGAAGAGAAGAAACGGTTGACCGATCTGGCCGCGGGACTGATCGCCAAGAGCGATGTAACCAGCATGCTCTCTCCGGAATCTTTGTTGAGCTCGCTTGCCAAAATGGATATTGTGGGGCCAGAAGGAAAATGAGCCAGGAATGACTGTGCGAGAGACATCACGGGTCCTGCTGGTAGATGACATGGAGCAAAATCGCTACGTGCTGTCGAGAATCCTGGCGCGCGCGGGTCTGGAAGTGGAACAGTGCACCACGGGCAGAGAAGCTCTGGAACGAGTGAAGGACTGTCCCGACCTGGTGATTCTTGATGTGAAGCTGCCTGATCTTTCCGGCTATGAAGTTTGCCGTCGCCTCAAGGCTGATCCAGTCACGCGATCAGTGCCAGTGCTGCAAATCTCCGCGTCTTTCGTAAGCAATGAGAGCAAGGTCCAGGCTCTTGAAGGCGGCGCGGATGGATATCTTACTCATCCGATTGACGCCACGGTGCTGGTGGCCACGGTGAAATCGCTGCTGCGGCTGAAACAGGCGGAGCTGATTTCGCGGCAGTCGGCGCAGCAATGGCAGTCCACGGTGGACGCACTGCCGGAATATCTGGTGCTGCTGGATACAGAGAACAAAGTGGCGCGCTGCAATCGGGCTTTCGTGGAGCTCAGCGGCAAAACGTTCAGCGAAGTGGTTGGGCACGATGGCGTGGCTATTCTGAAGCAACTGCTGGGCAGCGCGGACTTTCTCAAGCATACGGAAGTGTCTCGCTACGTGGCCGAGCAGCAGCATGGACAAACCTGGTTTCTGGTGACGGCCGACACCGTGATGACGGGCGAGCAGCGTTTTGGCACGATCGTGGTGCTTACCGACGTCACGGAGCGCAAGCTGGCAGAAGAAATTTTGCGCCATACCGAGAAGCTGGCAGCCACCGGAAGGCTGGCCCAGACCATCGCGCATGAAATCAATAACCCGCTGGAAGCGCTGACCAACCTGATTTATCTCTCCCAGCATACGCAAGACCAGCAACAAATCCAGGGATTTCTGCAGCAAGCGACAAAAGAACTGGCGCGCGTTGCCAAAATCACCAAGCAGATACTTTCTTTCCATCGCGAGACCAAGGTCCCAGTGGAACTCGACTTTCAGGACATGGTGCAGTCCGTGCTCGCGCTGTATGTGATGCAACTGGAAGCCAAGCACCTTCAAGTCGATTTCAAGAAAGGGCCGCCGTTCAACATCCATGGATTTCCCGGCGAGCTGCGCCAGGTTTTTGCCAACCTGCT
>DASYKK010000452.1:0-8697 GCA_035995565.1 Candidatus Angelobacter sp. | reverse complement strand
GATCTCAAAAAAGCTGCCGGGAACAACGCTGGTTTCAAAATCACGGCGCAATAAATCGCAAAGCGAATCAACATTGCCATGTTTGAGGCGAGGAAAGACGATGGTTCCGTACTCGGGCCAGAAGTAATCCAGATCGTCGCGTTTGAGTAGAAAATCATGCAAGAGCCGGCGATTTGTATCCAGAATGGATTTCATGTGAGCGGAAATCTGCGGAAGCTTTTGCAATGCGATTACGCTGAGCAGTTCGGCAGGATGGGCGAAGGTGGCGCCGTGCAAATCGTTAATGCGGAACATGCGTCGGGAAAGTTCAGGCGAAGCTAGTACCCACCCGCAACGCAGGCCGCTTAGACCGTATGCTTTGGTCAGGCTGTTGGTGACGATGAATCTCTCTGGATCGATATGAAAGACGCTCGCGGGTGACGGTTCAAACAACATCTCGCGATAGACTTCGTCCACCAGAACGCGCGCATCGACTTTGGCAGCCAGCTCTCCTACTTCGCGCAGAGTTGAATCGGGAGCAAGAGCGCCGGTTGGGTTGTGCAGATTACAAATAACAATCAGCCTCGTGCGCGGGGTAAGGTTGCGTTCAACGTCGGCCGGATCGATAGCGAAATTATTTTCCGCACGGCGTGGGAAGCGCTTGATTTCCAGCCCCAGATATTTCGCGGTGCTGAGGATGAGTTCGTAGGTGGGCTGCTCTACCAGAATTTCATCGCCGGGCTCCGTCGTAGCCGCCAGCGCAAGATAATTGGCCAACGATGTCCCGACCGCGCTGACTATACAGTCCTGCGGCACGCGGTAACGACGGGCAATTGCCTGAATCAAAGGTTCATACCCGTAAATTGAGGGACCATTGATTTCCAGTTGGTCAATGGTTACGCCCAAAGCGGACAGGGGAAAACTGGCCACGCCGCTGGCGGCAAGATTGAATTTCGCGGCGGAATACAATTTGGCCCAATCCATGTAAGGCGAGTGGGCTGTGCTTCTGGAAGGTGTCATGTGCTAAGTGTCCGTCTCCAAATGTAATACATGGGAATGCCGGCGACCAGAATCACCATGCCTATCAAAGTATTTGCAGGAAATCTGTAAACGGTATTAGCTACAACCGCGAGACAAACTACGCAGAAGAACGCGGTCGAGTAAGGATGGCCAGGCATGGAAAAAGTTGATCGGGCCGGATCTCGTCGGCGAAGGATGAAGAGGCACCCGGCGGTAAGCGCCCAGAAGAGTGAGTCCATTGACGTGACGTAATTTAGGATCTTCTCGTAGCTGCCAGTCAACAGGATCACCATGGTCCAGACGCTTTGTATGGCGATGGCAAGCACAGGCGCCTGAGTTCGCGGATGGACCCAGGCTAATTGTCGAAAGAAGAGCCGATCCTTTGCCATGGCAAAGTAAACGCGCGGCGCGGTGAGCACGCTCTGGCTGAGATAGCCCAAAGTAGAGACAGCAATACCCAGAGCAATAATAGTTGCGCCGCGTTGTCCCAGCGCCATCCGCATGACCGCCGACGCCGGCGCAGGTGTCTTCTGCAGGGCAGAGATTCCCAATGCTCGCACACAAACGTAGTTCACTGCCATGTACAGCAGCGCCACGGCGATTACGCCCATGATCAAGGCTCTCGGCAAATCGCGGCGCGGGTCTTTCATTTCCGCCGATGCAAACGTTGCTGTATGCCATCCCCCAAAGGCGAACACAACCGGAACCATCGCCGCACCGAAGGAAGAGAACAATCCGGGAGAAACAGGCTGGTCGAGAGCAGGTTTCCAGTTGACAGCGCCATGAACCAGGAATGCTCCCGCAAAAACCAGCAGCGCGATGGCGGCAATTTTCAAAACCATCAGCCCGCTCTGCACTGTGCCTCCGGCACGAACGCCCATGCAGTTGATGAGCGTGAGCACGGTAAGAGCGACAACGGCGATCTGCCACTCTCCGGAATGCCAGCCCGTGAGTTCAAGAAAATACCGTGAAAAAGTGACGGTTACAGCCGCCATTCCGCCGGTCTGGATCACCAGCAACAGCACCCAGCCATAGAGAAACGAAACCAAAGGATGATAGGCGTCGCGCAAATAAGCATATTGGCCGCCGGCGGTGGGCATGCGGTCAGCGAGTTCCGCCCAGATAAAACCTCCCAGCAGCGCGATACAGCCGCCCGTGAGCCACGCGCCCAAAACCAAGGCAGGCGTGTGTACGCGCTGGGCGACCACATACGGATTCATAAATATTCCTGTGCCAATGATGCCGCCCATGACGAGCATGGTGGCGTCAAACAATCCGAGCCGGCGCGCCAGGCCTTGTGCCGAACCCGCATTGGTCTGAGGTGTGGGAGAATTCAATTGTTTCGGCTCAAACGAATCTTAAGCGAGGTACGACGGAAAGCATAGCAAATCCGATAATCGATTCATTACAATCTGGAATTTGTTACGGAGGGCTCCGATGAATAAAGCTCTGTGCTTCGGCGCAATACTATGTTGTCTTCTCCAGGTTTCCTGTAGTGGTTCTTCCTCAAACAGTGGTCCCGCAGGCCCGACGACGCCATCGCCGTCATCAGCAGGTGCCGGGAGTAGTAGCATTCAGCCACAATCACCGAAAGCGCAGATTGATCCCTGCTTACTGTTCAGTGCCGCGGACGCGCAGGAAATCACCGGCGTGCCGATGAACCTTGCTCCGGGCCATGGCGCGATTGTATGCATGTATCATGAAGCATCGCCCAGGCCCGGGGCCGATACAGCCCGCGTGTCGCTGATGCTCAACGTTACCAAGTCAACGGAAGAAGAAGCCAGGGAGTGGAGCAACACCAGAGAATTGCGACGGCTCAAGCCCGGCGAAAAGAACATCACTCAGCTGACAGCAATCGGCGACGAGGCCTGGTTTGACGGGCATTCGGAAAAAGGTAAGGTCGGTGTGGGCGGAATTCTTGTACGCAAGGGAAAATCAAATTTCGCACTCGAATCTGCGGTAATGGAATCTCGGTCGTCGCTGGATAAGATGAAAGAGATCTCGCGTCGAATCTCCGGTCAGTTGCCGTAGGAACACGCGGCTAAGCGGAGATCTTTCTTTTTTGGCCGCCGGAAATGTGCGCGAGCAGTCGCTGTCCCAGACATCCGAATAAAAAGGCCAATCCCATCACGGCGGTGATGTGGCGCTCTCCGGAGTGGAACGAGATCGAGGGCATGTATTCATAGATGGCGTAGCCGCCCAACCCGGCGAGAGCGCCGAACAATACCGGCGTGAGGGTGATGAATAAATTGGAAACACCAGACTCACTTCGTTCTGCTATCAGCGATTGCGCAGAACAAATAGTAGATCCGAGCAGGCCAAAAAAAAGCACGGCGGCAACCATTGGTATGCGCCCGGAAAGAAAAAGAAACGGCGTTGCCGCAATTGCCGCCAATCCGCAAATCATCAGAAGAATGCGTAGACGATCGCCGGTAATGCCGGCCTTAAAGTGTCGCTGGCTGAAATCTTCATTACGCAAAGCAATGGCATCGGCGACATTTTCAGCCGCGAGATGATCGCCCGTTCCGGAAAGCAAGCTCTCCATGGCGTCCGCGCGCCATGAATTGATCTTCAGTGATTCCTGGCGAAGGACATGCGCGCGATTGGCAAGCTCAATCTGGTTCATGCCAAAGACGGCATAGCGCTGTGCGGCATGCAATCCGAACCAGCCGCCTTCGATATCGTCACTTTCCAGGCAGCGGAGCACGTTATTAAGCTGTTCATGCGCCGCAATAGCCCAAAAGTTATCAGCGCGCGCGCTACGGCGTTCCAAAAAGCCAAGTTCCACGCGAAACGCTTCGCATTCACGCAGTAAACGTGAGTGCGCGCGGTGTGTTGCCAGTGAAAGGTTCTTGCTCACGTGGGGCATCAACGTCGCATGGCTCGCAGCGGGGGCGACATGGCCAGCCGCGGGCAAAGCAGGCTCAGCCGATGATTGCGATTGTTTTGGCAGGCTTCCGATGCGCGAGAGCAGGGCCTTTTCCTGGGCGTGGCTCAACCGTTCAATCGCGGCTGGCATCTGGAGCCACAATGCCTCGCCAATTTCTTCGCTCTGTCTGGCGCCTTTGTCCTCTACCAGCGTCATTTTCCAGAAAAGGACGACCTTCGGCACACCATTGTCAGAATAGCTAATGGTGCCCAGATAGTTTCCGATGCGGCAGGAGCAGCCGGTTTCATCCTGCACCTCGCGCATGGCAGCTTCCTGAAAAGATTCTCCATCTTTCACCTTGCCGCGCGGAAGGACCCAGTCCTGATG
This sequence comes from Candidatus Angelobacter sp., assembly GCA_035995565.1. Lineage (GTDB taxonomy): Bacteria > Acidobacteriota > Terriglobia > Terriglobales > Acidobacteriaceae > Angelobacter. The sequence goes on along the minus strand of DASYKK010000452.1, from coordinate 4,442 downwards.
ACGTTTACGGTAAACCACCCTCACTTCATCGCCGCGAGGAGTACTGCGCTGCAGAATGCCGCCGGCGGCTTTGATGACTGGCGGATCTACCGGAGCGATCGGAGCAATTGATGTCGCCATAGTTTGAAGGATTCTAATTTCGGATTGTAACCCGTATTGACAAAAATGAAAGACCCATTTTTTGCTCAGAACACTTCTTTTACCGGTCCGGTTCCGTAGTCGATCTAACCTTCAATGCGCGCGTTGCGTCATACTCCTGATAGCCGCGCAGAACCTTCCCCGGTGGCGAGGGACGCAGAACGTAAGCATACGAATACGGCAGTCCAGCCGGCTCTTCGCGTTCTACTTCAAACCACTGACCATCGATCCCGATGGTGACGCTGGTGTTCCATCCCGCCTTAAGTGCGGCACAAGCAATCCTTATCCGGCCGCCACCAAGTCTTTCCATCACATCAGCCACGGGCGGGCCGTTGCGCCGTCGGTCAATGGATTGCGATGTTGAACTAGATATTTTGAAGAAAAGAAAAACAAGCAGACTCGGGACAATTTCAGCAGTGATGAGGCCTCCAAGAAAGCGAACAGCACCTTCCAGGGCCAGGTACAGCAGAAGCAGTGCCAACGGGTGGAACAGGAATTCAAGTGCGACCATTGCGGTAACGATTGCTTGTCCTGTCTCATTCGATCCCTCGAGACGAGCAGCCAGTTGCAGAGAACGGGCAACGAAGTATTCCTTAAATTGAATGATCAGTACCAGCGCGATCACAAGGGACTGCCCAGCGCCACTCCAGATCGCCGCTCGCAAGATTGTCAACTGGGAACTCGGCCGCCAAGCCTCCCGGACACTCGCCGGACAAAATGAAAGCATGAAATCCCGAAAAGTACTTTGCATGGATGTTGGTGGTCTGGAGAGTACATCTCGCCGGATGTCTTCGCAAGCAAAATTGCCCCTCGGTTAGTCAGGCTTTATTTTTGAAGGCTTTTCGGTTTACACCGCTGTTTGTTATCGCCGCAATTTGCGGATTGCCTTAGCTCTATCAGATTAAGGCCGGAATGAGTTTGCTAAAAAAGCGTGAAGATTGGGCCAACTAGAGAGAGGTGAGCTGATTCAAAAGACATCTGAGAGGTGCAGTTCCCTTGAGACGAACATTTTTGTTTTTTTTCAGCCCTCTATTACTGGCCCTAATCATCGGATGCGGTGGTGTCAAAAGCTCATCCTCGTCCTCGCCCACTCCAACTCCCGTAACACAAGCTGCGGCGATCAAGAACGTGGTAGTTGTGATCCTGCAGAACCGGTCGTTTGACCATCTTTTCGGCACTTTCCCGGGCGCCAATGGCATTCAGCCGGGAGTTCCTGGTTTCACACAGAAAACCTCAAGTGGAGCCACGGTTGCGCCGCAATTGCTAACGAGCACTTCGACTCCGGACCTGCCACACTCCCGGAATGACTACCTGCGGGTGTGGAACTCGGGCGGAATGGACAAGTACGCCTTGTTTAACGGACTAACTTCCATGGGTCACTATGACAACACGACGGCGGGAATGGCTACGTTGTGGGGCTGGGCCCAGCAATTTGCCCTGGCTGATAATTTTTTTCCGTCGGTCATGGGCGATGCGCCTACGAACCAGCTTTATATGGTAGCTGCCGATGACAACAATACCCCGGACACGCTTCAGCCGTTTTTTCCTCCATGCAACACTCAGGTAAAGGCGAGCGCGGGATATGCGTTCGCACATGTGGGTGATCAGCTGGCCGCCAAGGGATTGGGTTGGGCGTGGTACCAGGAGGATCTGGGAAACTGCTCGAGCTACGTGCCGCAGGAGAATCCGTTCCAGTTCTTCACTGATGCGCACGCATCGGCGAATATGCGCGATCTTACAAAATTTACCTCCGATCTCGCGTCTGGAAGCTTGCCTTCAGTTTCGTTCGTGCAGCCGGGACCGCCGCATAGCATGCATCCTGCGCCGGGAGTTCCAATTGCCAACGGCATCACATGGCTTGACGGGTTCATTAAACAGATACAGGCCGCCCCGGTCTGGTCGAATACCGCAGTCATCGTGGTTTGGGATTCGAGCGGCGGCTGGTGGGACCACGTCCCCCCACCGCAGGTGGATGCACAGGGCCTGGGACCACGGGTACCGATGCTGGTAATCTCTCCGTTCGCAAAGAAAAATTACATCTCGCACGTGCAGATGGATGATATTTCAATACTGAAATTTATCCAGAGCACGTTCGGGCTCGCTCCGCTGAATTCACGAAACCAACTCTCCAGCGATCTTACGGACATGTTCTCGTTCTAATTTCTTTGCCGCTGCTAGTTGAATTGATGTGACTGGAATAAAAAGGGCCGCGCCAGGCGGCCTTTGCTACAGCACCGATGCGCTGGCTGGTTTTCGAGGTCACGGATTCTAAAGCCGGATCTTTACCTTGAGCGTGTCTCTTCCGCAACTCCCAGATAGGCACGCCGCACGAATTCATTGTTCATGAGCATTTCTGTTGGGCCTTCCAGCGTGATCCGCCCTGTTTCCATGACATAGCCGTAATGAGAAATTTGCAGAGTGTAATTCACGTTCTGGCCCACCAGCAGAATGGTGACGCCTTGTTGCGCAATGTTGGTGATGAATTCGAAAATCTCATCGACTAGCTTGGGCGCGAGCCCCAGCGAAGGTTCATCCAGCATAAGAAGCTGCGGCTCTGACATCAAACCGCGCCCGATGGCGCACATCTGCTGCTCACCGCCGGAAAGCGTGCCGGCCATCTGGTGGCGGCGCTCCTTCAGGCGGGGAAATAGTCCGTAGATACGTTCCAATCCTGGGTGGGCTTTTGGGCGAAACTGCCGCAGAAAACATCCCATCAGCAGATTCTCCTCAACCGACATGCCTGGCCAAAGCTGACGGCCTTCAGGCACCAGGCTGATGCGTCGCCGGACGCGATCGCGGGTAGAAAGCGAGGTAATATCATCCCCATTCAGCGTGAGGCGGCCCTTTTTTGTCCGCAGGATGCCTGCAACGGTATTGAGTGAAGTCGTTTTGCCGGCGCCATTGGAGCCGATCATGCAAGTAACTTTGCCTTTGGTTACCGAGAAGGAGACGCCCCAAAGGACTTGCGTGGCGCCATAACTCACTTCAAGTCCTTCAGCGACCAGGAGCTTCTCATTTTGATTCACTTCAGCCTGCGGCTCAGCCACGCTTTTTGTCTCCAAAATTGCTTTTGCCAAGATAAGCTTCGACCACTGCCGGATCGTTCTGAATGTCTTCCGGCTTGCCTTCCGCCAGCTTCTGGCCGAAATTCAGCACGGTAATGCGGTCGCAAACAGACATGATGGCTTTCATGTCGTGCTCCACATACATAATCGTAGTGCCGCCCTCGCGTACGCGCTGAAGTAGGTCCATCATGGCGCGTGTCTCTGAGCCGGTAAGGCCGCCGCATATTTCATCAAGCAGTAGCAACTCAGGAGTCGTAGCCAGTGCGCGTGCCACTTCCAGACGTTTTTGCTCTCCCAGAGAAAGTGCCGAGGCGAGCACATTTGCCTTACGATCAAGACCCACAAGTTTCAAGGCTTCCATGGCATGTTCTTTCGCTATTGATGTCCGGGTTACCGCGCGGCGGCCATAGTGCACGGCGACCTGCACATTTTCCAGCACCGTCATTGCCTTGAACGGACGTACGACCTGATGGGTACGGGCCACGCCCTTTTTCACCAGAGAAGCTGCGTCCATGCCGGTGATATCCTTGCCATGAAAATGGACCTTGCCCCCGGAGGGACGCACGGCGCCAGTAATCAGGCTGAACAGCGTTGTTTTGCCGGCGCCATTCGGCCCGATGAAACCGCAAATTTGTTTTTCCGGGATATCAAAGCTCACGTCCTTCAACGCCGCCACGCCCCCAAAGTACTTGGTCAGTGTGAGGACTTCCAGAATCTTCACTTTTTCTCCTCAACAGCCGGACGAGACGCCGCAAGAGTCCAAGCAGGCCATCAGGCTCCAGCAAGATGATTGCAATTAATAGTGAACCATAAATCAGCAGGTGGAGATTGGGAAAATGCACCACCAACTCTTCTTCCACCGTGCCAAAAACCACACCGCCGATTACGGCTCCCCAGACGGTTCCAATCCCACCGATTACCGGCATCAGCAGGATGGAAATGCCAGTCTGGAAGGCAAATACATCTCCGGGATAAAAGAACGCGGCGCGGCGCGCGTAGATGCCTCCGGCAATTCCTGTAAGCCCAGCGGCAATGGCATGGACCCAAAGCTTGGATGTATACGGATTCACGCCCAGATCTGCGGCGGCATCTTCATCTTGTTTGATGGCGCGCAGAGCCAACCCGAACTTGCTGTTGGCGATGATCGTGGAAACCAGCACCGCCAGCGCCACGGCAGCGATGGCTGAATAATAATGCTCATTCGGGCTGAAAGGCTGGTCCTCAGTAATGCGATAGCCG
>DASYKK010000451.1:0-3425 GCA_035995565.1 Candidatus Angelobacter sp. | reverse complement strand
CTTCCAGCACGGCATTGATCTGGCCCGCCAACGGCTCGGCGAACATGCTTCCGTAACCATCGTTGGCGATACACCGTCTGACATTGACGCCGCTCGGACCGTAGGCGTGCCGGTGATCGCGATAGCCACCGGAATCTACAGCTTTGCCGAGCTACAAGCGCATAGTCCCGATGCTTGCTTTGCTTGCGGCACTGACCTGCTGGCCTTTTCCGGTTGATTTAGGAGCAAACTTAGGTAATCGCCCGCAATATTCCCGCCATAGCTCGTTCCTAATAACGGTACAATGATGCTTCCCGCATGAAGATTTGCTTCGTCATTCTGTCGCTGTTTCTCTGCCTGGCCTGCGCGGCCGCAGACGGGCCGAAGTCTGTGGTGTCCAAAGAAGACAAGAAAGCGGCAGAAAAAGAATTCAAGAACGCGCAGGACCTGCAACGAGCAGGCAAGCCGGACGATGCCCTGCTGGCAGTCCTTAAGGCCCAGGAGCTGATGCCCGGCAACGTGGAATTTATAACCATGGGCGAGATGTTGCGGCAGCAGATTATCTCGCAGCAAGTTGAGGCGGGTAATCACCTGGCGTCGGCAGGCGATCCAATCGGGGCTGCTCAGCGTTTTCGCGCAGCGCTTTCTATCGATCCGCAAAATGCCTATCTCGCGCAACGCCTGCATGACGTAGCGCCACCAGACGGCGATTCCGAACACAAACATGTTCTTGAGCTTTTGGCCTCTGTGGACCAGATCAATTTGCAGCCCGCTCCAGGCAGGAAGAGCTTTCATCTTCAGGGCGACACCCGGCAGATCTATACGCAGATCGGCGCTGCTTTTGGCATCTCCATGCAGTTTGACCAGAACCTGACCAGCCGGGTTAGCCGCTTTGACCTTGATAATGTCGATTTCTATACGGCAGCCGACATTGCGGGCAAAATGATGAAGGCATTCTGGGCCCCCGTTTCCAGTCACGACGCAATCGTAGCCACCGACACGGTCGAGACCAGAAAGCAATACGAGCGCCTGGCCCTGCGTACATTTTATGTTGGCAATGTATCGGCACAGACGGACCTGAACGATCTGGTCAACGTAATGCGCACGATTTTCGACATGAAGCTCGTCAGCATTCAGCCGAGCCAAAACACCATTACGGTCCGCGCTCCCCGTGAACAGGTAGAAGCGGCGGCGAGTTTGCTTGATAACCTGATGGATGCCAGGCCCGAGCTGATGCTCGACGTAAAGGAATATGAAATCGATACTGACCGGCTACGCGATACCGGTCTGAACCTGCCAACCAGCTTTCAGGTATTCAGCATTCCTTCAGAAATCAGACGCGTCCTGGGTTCGGACGCGCAAAGAGTAATCGACCAGCTGAACCGTACCGGCACTATCGATCCCAGCACAATCTCGCCTTCCGCTCTGGCCAACCTGGCGGGATCCCCGCTGCTGGCGCCTTTTTTAGTTTTCGGCAAAGGGCAGGGTTTGACGGGGATCACTGTGCCTTCAATCAGCGCGAAGCTGTCCATGAACACATCCATCGCCACTAATCTGGAAGCAATGACGCTGCGCGCTATTGATGGCGAAGCCGCCACCTTCCGCATCGGTACGCGCTTCCCTATCGTAAGCAGCACGTTCAGCAACGTTGCCCTCAGTTCACGCGGCCAGGTTCAAGTGGGAAATACGCCGCAATTTACATACGAAGATTTGGGAATTACCCTAAAGGCGACGCCGCATTATCATTCCAACGGCGACGTGACACTGCTGATGGACCTGAAAATTCAGGGCCTGGGAACACTGCAAGTCAATAGCATTCCTGACATTACCAGCCGTTCTTACGTCGGAACAATCACGGTGCACGATGGCGAACAATCCGTGATCATGGGATTGATGAGTGAGCAGGAGCTACGCTCTGTCCGGGGATTGCCGCTGCTCAGCAATCTGCCCGGCATGAAAACCTTGCTAAGCTCCACATCAAAAGAGCGCATTCATAATGAATTGCTGATCGTGATCACGCCGCACGTGGTACGCAAACCTTTCCATGATCGCGGCAGCAGTGTTTTCTGGACCCTGACTCCGTAGCCTACCCCTACTTCCCTGCATGATCGATTTCGAACTGCACCAGGTGTTTTACCTGGTCGTATGGAATGCTGGCAATACCCAGGACCCGGCGCCCGTTGATGTAGAACGTGGGGGTCTGATCTATATCCAGTAATTGCCCGAGAGCCTGCGACTTCTTGATGCGAGCGTCGGTCTCTGGCGAAGCCGCACAGGTAGAGATTTTCTGTGCGTCGAAACCGTTCGCTGTGGCCACTTCTTTTAATTTGTCGTCAGCAGTTGCCAGAGCAATGCCACCCTGGTTTTCGAAAATCGCATCGACATACTTCCAGAACGCATTCTTATCCATCTGGCCGGCGCAGTCAGCGTACTGTGCAGCTTTCAGCGCCCATGGATGCAAGCTTGCCGGTAAAGGAAACTGCTGAAAAATGAAGCGTACCTGGGGGAAGTCCGCAACTAGCTTTTCCACCATGGGTTGAGCTGCTTTGCAATGAGGGCATTCCAGGTCACTGAACTCCACGATGTCTATCGTTGGGTTCGGGCCGCCGCGGCTGGGACCAAAGGCGCCTTTCAATTTGGAACGCGCAGGCGCAAATGGATCTGCGCCAAAAGGGATCATCTGTCCGACGATAGCGGTCTGAGCCCCCATAGCCAGAAACAGATGTGTCGGCTGTTGTTTATTGATAGAGACTAGAATTTCCGCAAGTCCTGGAACACTGGATTCGCGGATATCAAGGACCTGCCAACTAGCTGCCGGATCGTAGCCGAAGCTTCTTTTCATTGAAGCCTCTACTTCCTCGGTCGCGGGCAGGTCGGCTTTCCTTTGAACGCCTTGCGGCGTGGCCGGACCGGCACTGGGGCGGATTGCCGGTTTTTTCGGGGAAGTAGTTTGAGCGTTTGCGATGCCGAAAACGAAAAAAAAGAGGGCTAAGAGAGCGCTGGATTTGGATTTCAACGATTTCCTCATGAATTATTTAGACTTCCGATTTTTGCGCGATTGGAAAACGGCGGCCAAAGCCAAAAGCCTTCCGCGTAATTTTTAGTCCGGGAGCTGCCTGCTGGCGCTTGTATTCGCTGCGCTCGATCATGCGGATCACGTCCCGGACCAGCTTAACCTCATACCCATAAGTGGCGGCAATCTGCTCCGCGGTCCGGTAATCTTCCACGTAGTCTTCCAGAATGTTGTCCAGGATTTCGTATGGCGGCAGTGTATCAGAGTCTTTTTGGCCAGGACGCAGTTCGGCGGAGGGAGGCTTGTCGATGGTTGACTGCGGAATGACTGGCTTTATCGAGTTTACATATCGGCTCAGCTCGTAAACCATGGTCTTGGGGACATCAGAGATCACGCCGAGTCCGCCCACCATGTCCCCATACAGCGTGCAGTA
>DASYKK010000450.1:0-19163 GCA_035995565.1 Candidatus Angelobacter sp. | reverse complement strand
ACCAGATACGTGCCGTTCTTCTTCATCATGGCAATACCGGCGTCGTCAATGTAAGAGCCGTGCTCAATGGAATCAACGCCGGCTTCGGCCGCCCAGGCAATGCCCTGTGCGCCATGCGCGTGCGCCGCCACTTTGCGGCCCAGCCGATGCGCGTCCGCCACAATGGCTTTCATTTCTTCCAGAGTATATTGTGAGGCCCGCGGATCGTCGCCTTTGGAAAGTACTCCGCCGGTGGCGCAAACCTTGATTACGTCAGCGCCATATTTAATGATCTCGCGCACTTTGTGCTGCACACCTTCCACGCCGTCAGCCGCGCCGTCAGACTTAGCATGCCATTCATATGGCAGCAGGTTCTGGTCGCAGTGTCCGCCGGTAATAGAAAGCGCGGGACCGCTGGCCATGATGCGCGGACCCGGAACCATGCCTTCATTGATTGCGTCGCGCAACGCGATGTCGGTATAGCCGCTGGCGCCAACGTTACGCACCGTGGTGAAACCAGCTTCAAGCGTGATGCGCGCATTCTTCGCGCCGATCAACGCTTCCTTGGGAATTGAGATTCCCAGTTCTTGGTAGCCAAAATTGGGATCGAAAGTCAGGTGCGTGTGAGCATCGATCAACCCGGGGAGCAGCGTGGCATTGGGCAGGTTGATTACGCGAGCGCTTCCCTGATTCTCTGATTGCGCCCCGCCTCCGCCCGATACGCTGGTGATCTTGTCTCCGTCAATCACCACGGTTACGTTGTCGAGCATCTTGCCGTTCTTCACGTCCAACAGGTGACCGGCATGAATCACCACATGCGGCGGTGGCGCCTGCGGTGTGGGCTGTTGAGCAAAGGCGGTGCGGGACAGAAGAAGGGCAAAGAGAAAAAATGTCGGTGTTTTCATAAGACGGGCGGATTATAACAGGAGGGGAGAGATCGACCACGGCGCGTAGGCGGCATCCGGGGCGCGGTCTCGACATATGCGGCCGGTAGAAATTCTCACCGATTGATACACCCGTTGACTTTTGATTTATCCTCTTTGCTGAATAGCACAGTGTTCCGCGACGGACCTTAGTGACCACCGAACCTAAACAACCCGAGACCCTGGACATGAATGAATGGATGTCCAAGGGCGATGCTGCGCGAGCCCGTGGTGTATCCCGACAGGCCATTTGGGAACTGGTAAACCGGGGACGACTAACCACCCGCCGGTTCAAAGGCAGGGTCTATGTCTCCCGTGCAGAAGTCTTAGGTTTCGCGCCTCGACCGAGAGGACTGAAGGAATCGGGCTATGTCAGGGTAAAAACGGTTCGAATCAAAAAGAAAAAACTCGATCCCACCAAGTGGATTTACATCGTTGAGGCGGCCCGCGAGACCGGCCTGCCGAGGCTGGCAATCGTCGATTTGGTCAGGCGGGGGCGCATCAGAAAAGTCGTAAGCGCGGGCAAGACATTCGTTTCGCGTGCGGGGCTAGCAGACTTTATGCGCCAGCAGCGCGCGCCGGAACCGCGCAAGCACACCAAGAAAAAATAGCTGCTGGATGGCTTCGTACCTCACGATTGTGGATGCCGGATGATACGAAAGAAAAGCTCCTGCCACAGCAGCTTTTTTCTGTCGAGGTACTAGATTCTTACTGCAGCAACGTCCCGTTCGGATCTTCTTCAGCTTTCTCTTGCAGCACCACAGCCGAAGCAACGCGATCGCCTTCTTCCAAATGCAGCAGGCGGACGCCCTGGGTGGAACGCCCTGCTTCGCGGATCGTCTTAGTATCAATGCGGATGATCTTGCCGAACTGGCTGATCAGCATGGCTTCTGAAGATTCATCCACCAGCATGATTCCCACAACGTTTCCGTTCTTTGCTGTGGTCTTAACGTTGATTACGCCCTTGCCGCCGCGCGATTGCAACCGGTATTCTTCAACCGGCGTGCGTTTGCCGTAGCCTTGTTCTGTCACGCTCAAGATCAGACTGGGCACCGTCTCTTCCGTTGCCTTACCGTCTTTGTCTTTGCCGTTAGTTTTCTTTGCGTCCTTCGGCGTGACGGCCATGCCGACGATGTAATCATTCTTGTCAAGGTCCATACCACGGACGCCATACGCAGGTCGTCCCATCGAACGTACATCTTCTTCGCCAAAACGGATTGCCTGGCCTTCATGTGACGCCAGGAAGACAATCTGGTTGCCGTCAGTCAGGCGCACTGCCACCAGTTCATCGTCTTTATCGATCCCGATAGCGATAATGCCACGAGACATCACGTTAGAGAAGTCTTTCACCGGCGTCTTCTTCACGGTGCCTTTGCGCGTGGTAAAGAAAATGAAACGGTTCTCTTCTTCCAGATTGCGGACTTCCAGCAGCGTGCGTACCGTCTCGCCGGGCTGCAATGCCACCAGGTTGCCGATGTGCTTGCCCTTGCCAGCCGCGCCCACGTCCGGCACTTCATACACTTTCAGCCAGTACACGCGCCCCGTGTTAGTAAATACCAGCAAATAAGAATGAGTCGAGGCGCTGAAGAGATATTCCACAAAATCTTCTTCGCGCGTCTTCATACCGGTGCGACCGGTGCCACCGCGCCGCTGCTGGCGATAGATGGATTGTGGCGTCCGCTTCAGGTAGCCGCTGTGCGAAACCGTCACGATGACCTGTTCATCGGCGATCAGGTCTTCCAGCGTGATTTCAGTGGATTCGTCGGTGATCTCGGTGCGTCGCTTGTTGCCAAACTGCTCTTTAACTTCTTCCAGTTCCTTTACAATCACGCCGCGCAGCTTTTTGTCAGAAGCCAGAATTGATTCGTATTCGGCAATCTTCACACGAATCTCTTCCAGCTCTTTCAAGATTTCATCGGTGGAAAGCCGCGTCAGTCGATACAGCTGCAATTCCAGGATCGCGTCAGCCTGGCGCGATGAAAGTTTCCCTTCCGCGCCGCCAACTTTGGCCTGGATCGCCTTATCAACGATCTTGTATTTTGCCGCCAGCAAATTCTCTTTGGCTTCGGCGCGTGAGCCTGATCCGCGAATGATCTTGATGACCGCGTCCATGTTGTCGAGCGCGATCTTGTAGCCCTCTAAGATGTGTTCGCGCTCACGGGCTTTTTCCAGCAGGTAAACCGTACGGCGGCGCACCACGTCCACGCGGTGATCGATGAAATGCTGGAGCGCCTGTACCAGCCCCATCTCTTTCGGCTGGCCATTGACCACTGCCAGGAAAATCATGCTGAAGCTTTCCTGCATCTGCGTGTGCTTGAACAGTTGGTTCAGGATGATCTGCGCTTCGGCTCCGCGCTTCAACTCCACCACAATGCGCATTCCGTCGCGACCCGACTCGTCGCGCACGTCGGAAATATCATCAATGACTTTGTCATTTACCAGTTGCGCAATGCGCTCCACGATCTTCGCTTTGTTTACCTGGTAGGGAATTTCCCGCACGATGATTGACTTGCGGCCCTGCGGTCCTTCGTCAATGGCGGCTTTCGCGCGCATCATGAACTTTCCGCGCCCGTGAGTGTAAGCCGCTTCAATTCCGCTGCGCCCATAAATGTAAGCGCCAGTCGGGAAGTCCGGCCCTTTTACGATCTTTAGAACTTCTTTGAGTGTTGTGGCGGGATTGTTTACAAGCAGAATCGCCGCTTCCACAATTTCCGTGAGGTTGTGCGGTGGTATGTTCGTCGCCATACCCACGGCGATTCCGTTCGATCCATTCACCAGCAGGTTGGGAATCCGTGTCGGGAGGACCGTCGGCTCAACCGTTGACTCGTCATAGTTGGGAACAAAATCGACCGTCTCTTTGTCGATATCTTCCATCAACGAGCCGGAAATTCTCTGTAAGCGGCATTCCGTGTAACGCATTGCCGCCGGAGGATCGTTGTCCACCGATCCAAAATTCCCCTGGCCATCGATCAGCGGATGGCGCAAAGAGAATTCCTGCGCCATGCGGACCAGCGTGTCATAAATCGCCGAGTCGCCATGCGGATGGTAGAGACCCATCGCCTGGCCCACAACCTTGGCGCATTTGGTGTACTTCTTGTTGTATTGCAGGCCCATCTCCTGCATGGTGTAGAGCACGCGCCGGTGTACCGGCTTCAGTCCGTCCCGCACGTCTGGCAGCGCGCGGCCAATGATGACTGACATCGAATAGTCGAGATACGACCGCCGCATCTCCTCTTCAATGTTGATTGGCTGAATGTTTCCCCCGGGAACATTCGGTCCATCGCCGCCCGGAGGAGGCGTCAGGGGCAACTGCGGATTCTGTTCATCTGCCATGTTTTTCTCTCATTCAGGATGGGCGAATTCGACACATACCGCAAGCAATTCCGGCAGACCCTGTGGACCCGCCGAAATGTGTGCTAAATGGCTGCATTTACAGGAGCTTATGTGTTAGAGGAATACAAGAAATTATAGCACAGAAGAGGCAGGTTTTGCAGGTGGAGGAACCGCCTTCAGACGAAGGGCAAACGGCGCATAAGAAGACCTAAATTCGTGTTAAATAACTGGTCTCTGTGAAAGTGGTTTGCGAAATTTATCAAGTCTCCAAATCTACAAAACGCTCATTTACCAAAGCTACTGCAGCTTCATGGTCACGCCGCGATCATCATTCGCCTTCAACGTGGCCACAGAATCGATTTCATCCATCTGGATCTTTTTCAGCAGCTTGCTGGAGAAATCAAATAGCGTTCCGCCCATGATGGCATAGTTCTTGGTTTCCAGCTGATGACCATCTTTGAAAATGAAAACGGTCGCGGGCGTTTTGTCGTCCACCGGGGCGGCAGCTTGTGTTTGGCTGTCATCGCTTGGCTTGGATTGCTTGTCAGACTTTCTTTCTTCCTGGGTCGGCTGTTGACGGCTTCGTTCGCGCGAATCGGTGTAATGCTCGCCATAACGGCTGTCGTCCTGGTGGGTCATGGCATCGCGGGCGCCTTGCAGATAGGCTGCGCGTAGCTGGTCGTCGCTGCGATCAGCGGCCGGCTGCGCCGGTGCAGGATCGGCCGAATTGTCAGGGACGTATGGATCGGCAGCTGAAGGGTCTCCGCCGTTTCCGTAGTAGTACGAATAGAAAACTGGCACTGGCACAAACGTATGCCGCCGCGGTTCGTGCGGATTCCCGAATCGCCGCATGGGGCCCTGAATCCGTACTGACCGTTGTGGATGGACTCCGAACGGCAACTGTGTGGGTGAAACCACGCTTGCCGGAACTCCATGCTGGCGCCCATCCGCTGTCGGCGACACCACCGACGCTGGCGCTCCATGGCTGAAAATCTGGGCTTGCGATGCTTGCAGAACAAAGGCTAAGAACGGGATGATGAAGACTGGTCGCGACATAGGACACCTGCTTGGAAACTGCGACTACTTAACACTCACTAAATATGATAACTCCTCGGCCTTTGGGGTTACATTAAGTTTTGTACCCAACTCCTCAAAGCTATCAGTGTAAGAATCACGCGGAGCAACAAACATGCGGCTAAAATCATCGCTACCACACGCCGAGCCCGCGTCTCAAGGAAGTCCGCTGCCAGACCGCCAATAAATATGAACACAAAACTTAGCCCCAAAGTTGCGTCCCAGACGCGGATTGCCGGAACCAGGCTAAACAGCAGTACGGCTGCCACCGCGGTTACAAGTGGAGCGGTGTTGCCAAAATAACGCGCCCGAGGCCAGCTTCCGTACGTCGTGAGCGCCGCAATGAAAAGAAAAACCACCACATAGCCGTCTGTCCACCGGGACAAAGCGAATGCCAAATTGCCTAAAACTTCAATTGTCGGCTTTTGTGCCAGAAGCGCTTTAACCCCTAATCCAGCGCTGCCGGTCATCCAATAAACGATTACCCAGACCGCACATCCAATCACAGACGCACTCGCCAAAACCAGCAGAGCCTTGCGCCGGCATCCCGGCGCCAGGTACATCATGTAGGCCAAAGCCAATAAAACCAGCGTGGCGGACCACCAGTACGTGGCCAGGGCAAAGCCAATCGAAAGCCCCAGAATTACGATCCGAGGCACCCATTTCCTGGGCGGAACGTAAAGCGTGTGCGCCACTCCAATCGCGGTATAAATCAGCCCCAGGCTGCTCCAGGCCAGAATGATTTCCGGGCCAATATTGCTGCTGATGGTAATCATTGCCGGCGACGTACAGTAAAGCGCCAGCGCAACATAGCCCCCTTCGTCATCGAAGAGGCGACGCGCTACCCACCACAATGCGGCCCCCAGCCATACTCCAAAAATGATGAAAGGCAGCCGCAGCAGCCACGGACGCGGGACGGCAAGAGAGGCGCTTAGCGCTGGGGTTGCGATTTTTCTCGCCAACGAGATGAATCGTACAGGCAAAGCCGCAACCCATCCGGTGAATGGAGAAGCATTCACGGCTTTTCCACCCGGGCCGGTTAGCCCGGCGGCAATATACCGATACTCCAGATCGGAGAGCTTGCGGGTGTGCGCTACCCAAAGGCATTGCGCCGTGAACGCCAGCAGCATGAGCCCGGCAAATACCTGCGGCCTGCCAACCCTGAATTCTCTGACCACCTGGATCATGAATTGACAGTTGTATCATGCAGATGCCGCGAAATGCTCACGGCATGGCGCTCGGCCTCCCGTCTGCCGCATTCGTGCGCGCAATTCTGGTAGAGTTCTCTGTTATTTCTTGCAGGGAGCATCATGGACCCGGAAACTTCACGCAGCGGCTCGTCGTCCAAGCTGACGCTAATCTTTTATAACGACCGTGGTCTGCGTGCCGGCTGGCGCCTGCTGATTTATATCGGGCTGATCTGGATCCTAACGCAGGGCGCAGGGCTGATCGCGAAGCGTCTCAATGCCGGTACCCCGTCCCGGCTTCCAACATCTGAATTCAAACGCGCGATAGTGCAAGGCGCGGTTGAGCTCATTTTGTTTCTTGTCCTCTTGTTGCTCGCGTGGATCATGAGCAAAATCGAACGCCGCAAGATGGGCGTTTACGGCCTGCCCCTGCAAAGGTCGGCGCTTCCCAGCTTCATTCGCGGGTATTTCATCTGGGGATTTGTGCCATTGGCCATCCTGCTGTCAATTCTGCGTGCATTGCATGTCTTTTATTTTGGTCACGTCAGCCCCTTAAACTCCCAGATACTCGGCTGGGGTGTTCTCTGGTTCTTTTTCTTTTTGCTAGTAGGATTTTTTGAAGAATATTTGTTCCGTGGCTATCTTCTTCACACTTTGGCCGATGGAATTGGTTTCTGGCCGAGCGCTATCATCCTGGCTATTCTTTTCGGCGCGGTTCACATGGGCAACGGTGGTGAGACGCGCGTTGGCATCGTTGCCGCCGGTGTCTTCGCCCTTTTTGCAGCGGCCACCCTTTGGCGTACTGGGAGTCTTTGGCTTGCGGTGGGCGCACATGCAGGCTGGGATTGGGGGCAATCGTATTTCTTCGGCGTGAATGACAGCGGTCTTCAGGTTTCAGGACACCTTTTTAATCCTCACGTGTCGCAAGGGCCTGACTGGCTTACCGGCGGAAGCGTGGGTCCTGAAGGCAGCGTGCTCACGCTTGCCCTGTGGGTACTAATGACTGTTCTCTTCTTAGCGCTTTATCGAACGAGGCGCGAACCCGTGCTAGTGATTACCGAAGGCCGAAAATATTAGTCGTGAGCTGGCGGGGACAAATACCAAAACTCGTCAATTCAATTTCGGGTCTCTAGTTCTGATCAAATGTCCAAATTCTTTACGTCCAGCGCATTCTCTTCAATGAACTTCCTGCGCGCCTCCACGTCCTCGCCCATAAGCGTGGTGAAGATTACTTCGCAGGCTTCAATGTCTTCAGCGCGCACAGAAAGCAGTGTCCGGCGTTCCGGGTCCATGGTCGTCTGCCAGAGCTGTTCTGAACTCATCTCGCCCAGCCCTTTATAACGCTGTACGCTGTACTCTTTCTTGCCTTCCGACAGGACATAATCAAACAGTTCACGCGCTGAATTCTTTTCTACGCGCTCGGCTTCAATCTTGGTCCTGCGGATTGTGGTCTTGGATGATTTCTTGGCGGCTTTTTCCAGGTCTTCACGCTCCGCGTCGCTCAGATCGGCAGAGGCATCTTCGGGGCCCTTGCCGGCAACCTCTACGACAAACGGAGGCTCCATATAGGCTTCAATCTGCTTGAATTTTGACGTCATCTGGCGGTACTCCGGCGTGGAAGCCAGAGCCCAATTAATCTGACGCTCGGCACCCTGGGAGTCAGTAAACTTTACTCCCCAGAGATTGTGCTCTTCGTCAAAATAGCTCTCAACCTGCTTGATCTGGGACTCTTTGGCCAGCTTGTTGATTTCCTTTTCCAGCTTCTCAATCTTCTTCGGTGGGCTCTTCTTGTCGCCTTCAAAATCTGCGCGCTGGGAGATGCCCAGCCGCGGCAACCACTCCGTGATGCGTTCATTGCGTATGCGCTTGTCGACTTTGTCAAAGAAGACCAGGTACTCGTTCAGCGTAGTCATGAATTTCGCCAGAGCCGCGCCTTCCAGCTTGGCTGCGCCTTCGCCATAGCGGACCGTCATACCTTCCGCCGCGCGGCGCACCATGACCCGTACAAACTCGCGATCGTCCTTGATGTACTGCTGGGTCTTGCCTTTCTTGATGCCGTAGAGAGGCGGCTGTGCAATGTAAACATTGCCCCGCTTGATCAGCTCATTCATGTGGCGGAAGAAAAATGTGAGCAGCAAGGTGCGGATGTGCGAACCGTCCACGTCGGCGTCCGTCATCAGGATGATTTTGGCGTAACGCAATTTTGTTGGATCAAAATCGTCTTTGCCGATGCCAGCCCCCAGCGCCGTGATCATGGCGCGGATTTCTTCGTGGCCCAGCATCTTGTCATAACGGGCCTTCTCGACGTTGAGGATTTTTCCTTTCAGCGGCAGGATGGCCTGGAAGCGCCGGTCGCGACCCTGTTTTGCCGTGCCTCCTGCGGACTCGCCCTCGACCAGGAATAGTTCGCAGCGGCTGGGGTCGCGCTCTGAGCAATCAGCCAGCTTGCCTGGCAGGCCGCCGCCATCCAGCGCACCTTTGCGCCGCGTAAGATCACGGGCTTTGCGCGCAGCTTCTCTTGCTCGCGCGGCTTCTATAGCCTTGTTGATGATCTTGCGCGCTACCGGCGGATTCTGTTCAAAGAATGCGCCAAGCCGCTCGTTGAGAAACGCCTGCACGATGCCTGCGATGTCAGAATTCAGTTTGCCCTTGGTCTGACCTTCAAATTGCGGCTGCGACAGCTTCACGCTGACCACCGCCACTAGGCCTTCACGGACATCATCGCCCGTCAGGTTCTCTTTTACGTCCTTGAACAAACCCAGTTGCTGTCCCGCGTAGTTAACCGTGCGTGTAAGCGAGGTGCGAAATCCGGAGAGATGCGATCCGCCATCGACAGTATTGATATTGTTGGCGAAGCTGAAAACCGTTTCTGAATATCCGTCGTTGTATTGCAGGGCGATTTCCATCGCTACACCGTCGCGCTCGGCTTCCATGTAAATCGGCTTGTCATGCAGTACGGTCTTGCCGCGATTTAAATGCTTGATAAATTCCGCGATACCGCCGGAGTATTTGAACTCCAGCTTCTTTGCCTCGCCAGTCTTTGGATCGGTAAGGCGCTCATCGGTAAGCGTGATCTCCAGTCCTTTGTTCAGGAAGGCCAGCTCGCGTAGACGCTGGGCCAGCGTGTCAAAGTTGTACTCTGTGGCGGTGAAAATTTCTTTGTCGGGCAGGAAATGAATCTTGGTGCCGCGTTTTTTGGTGGTGCCTGTTTTCTTTAGCTTAGTCTGCGGATCGCCCTTGGAGTAACCCTGCTCCCAGACGTGACCGTCGCGCCAGATTTCCAGATCAAATTGGTGGCTCAGGGCGTTCACCACGGAAACGCCAACGCCGTGCAGTCCGCCGGAAACTTTATAGTTCGAGTTGTCGAATTTACCACCGGCGTGCAACTTAGTGAGCACGACTTGCGCTGCCGGAACCTTTTCGCCGTCGATCACCATGTCGTCCACCGGAATTCCGCGTCCGTCATCGACTACGGTAATGGAGTTGTCGATGTGGATCGTGACGTCAATCTGCGTCGCATATCCTGCGAGCGCTTCGTCCACTGAGTTGTCCACGACTTCATACACCAAGTGGTGGAGACCCATCTCTCCGTTAGAGCCGATGTACATGGCAGGGCGCAGGCGCACGGCCTCCATGCCTTCAAGCACTTTTATGTCGTCTGCGGTGTAATTGCCGTTACCGTTTCCGCCGGTCTTTTTGCTTTTATTTTGTTCTGCCATTTGTTTTACTGTTGCAGTTCCAGATTCACGGGTAGACAACTTGGAAACTCCTGTCTTGCCGACTCTTTCGCGGTACTTTTCAGGCCTTCTTCAAGTCCGCCTGAGAACACTCAAGTTACTTAATTTAAATGCTTTAGTGGATATACGAATCAAGCTTAATTGTACCATAGCCAGAGTTGATCTGCCGGGGTGGTTGATGCTCACAAGTTACGGGCAAAAATCGCCGAAATTTCAGTGATCCTGAAGATTTTCAGTTGCCCAGGTGAGGTCGCATCTGACGCACCTTCTCTTCCCCACCCCGTTCGAAACCTTAAAGATTTTTTAGAAATCCTAAGAATTATAAGAGTTCACTGTTATTCTTTTTGGTTCCCTGATCCAGGGTCGCTGCCATGCACCCGACGGGGGTATTCGTTGACCTGCGGCTTTGGAGGAGACCAAGTTACCTAAAGTCAATAACTTGCAGGGTACTTTGGGACACTCCCGTTAGTAATCCCAGGGGACTGAGGCAGTGGCCTACGGCGGGCACGAAAGTGGCTGAATTTCTTTAATCAAATAGTACTAATAAACCGTTGAAAAATCAGGGATGAAATGTATACTCAACGGCGCGTTGCAGAGTACCTGAAACGCACCACCAAGGAACCAAAGATTTCAAAGAAGACAAAAGATTTTTCAAAAAGGAAAAACAGGAGAGATTCCCCCATGAAAGTGCTTCTTCGTTCATCCCTCGTCGTCCTGATGTTGCTAGGCGGATATGCAGGTTTTGCGGCGAGTTCAACTGCGCAGCATATCCCTTCACTTCCGACACCTAATCCGCCAGCGGCAAGATAACTTAAGAGTAAACAGTGTCGGATTGCATCACATTGAAAAACCATTGGCTTGCGCGTATCGCCTGCCCAACGATGTATTAGTGATTGATGCTTATATAGTAAATTGTACTTTGGTGTCTGAACCGCGCTTGCTCCCGGTGCGAACGGAGTAGTATGCTTCCGTTCCTCTGGAGGCCGGTTCTGTATGTCAATGTCATTTCTGCAATTTGCCCTTGCCATCACAAGCGTCGCGGTGATGGGTGCCCTCATGTTCGTAATGGCGAAACGCAAGTTGCGCTCGGCCTATCCGCTATTCTTTGCCTACATAGGAATCAACGCCCTGGCAGTTGTAATGGGCTTGGCGGCATTGCGCTTCGCTAGCGCACAATATTTCTACATTTACTGGACCAACAGCACTATCCTGATGCTTGTGGGTTTTGCGGTGCAATATGAAGTCTTTGTTGCCATTCTGAAGCCATTTTCCGCTGTGCTCGATCTCGGCAAAATGCTCTTCTTCTGGGCCGCCGGTTTTCTCTTTGTTGCCGGGCTTTTGACTGCAATGGTAACGAATGGCGCGAATTCCAGTAAGATCATGGTCGCTGTAGACCTCTGTGACCGCTGTGTTCATCTCATGCAGTGCGGCTTGATGCTCCTGATGGTTGTTTTTGAGAAGAGACTCAGTTTCTCGTGGCGCAGCCCTGGCATGGGCGTCGCTCTTGGCTTGGGCATTAATGCAGCCATGGATCTGGCAGTGTCCTATGCCGAAGGCCGCTTCCCTGCGTGGGGTACTGAACTTGGAATGTTGAACGGCGTTGTGTTTACCGGAGTAATCGCTTTCTGGGCCTTCCGCTTCGCAGCCAAGGAATCTGCTCCCACCACAGCAGCGAACTCACCCTCGCGCCTCATCATTCAGCGTTGGAATGACGCGCTCATCAGCTACAGGCAAAGCGACTTGGCCGTGTCATCTGCGATGAGCTCGTTCCTGCCCGGCGTCGAGCAGACCGTTGAGCGGGTGCTGGCGCGGAAGATAATTCAGTAGGGTTAGAGAATTCACAATAAATTCAGGCCGGACTTTTGTCCGGCCTGTTTTGCTTTCACTGGTTGTCACTCTGTTCAGATTCGCATCGGCATCACGATATAGCGGTAACGATATTCGCTGTCCGCTGCCTCATCGGGACGCAACTGTCCCGCGGTCTGGGCGTCCTTAAATTCGAAGCGAACATCGCCCGAGCCAACTACCTTCAGGAATTCCAGCAAATATTGCGAGTTAAATCCAATCACCATGGCATCGCCTGTGTAGGCCGTCTCGATTGAATCCTCGGATTCTCCTGTCTCCGTGTTCGACGAAGAAACCTTCAGCTCATTTTTCTCCACACGCATGCGGATCGCATTGGAGCGCTCATCAGCAAACTGGGCGACGCGCTGGATGGCTGCGGAAAGCTCGTCGCAATGCACCGACACAAACTTGTTGTTCTCGCGCGGCAAGACCGCTTCGTAATTCGGAAATTGGCCAGTTAGCTGACGTGAGGTCAGCAAGCGGCCGCCGATCCGGAAAAACAGAGTCGATTCGTCCTTGGCAAACTCCACCATCTGGGCGTCAGTGCTGTTCAACAGCGTGCTCAGCTCCGCCATGGCCTTTTTGGGCACCAGGACCTTTAATTCCCCACTGACAGGCAGCTTGGTGCCGCCATGCTCAATGTGTGCCAGCCGGTGGCCGTCTGTGGCGACCATAGTGAGCGATTCCGGCTTGAGCACCAGGAGGGCGCCATTCAACGTATAGCGCGACTCCTCGTTGGAAATCGAGAAGATCGTCTTGGCAATTAACTGCCGCAGCACCTGGGCGGGAAGCTGGAGAGCCGATTCCGCCGGAAACAGGGGCAATGCAGGAAAGTTTGCCCGAGCCATGCCAACCATCTTGGTATTTGACCGGCCGCTGCGGATCTGCACCCAATGGTTTTCCAGCAGCTTGATGCTGATCTCGCCATCCGCCAGCAGTTTCACGTAGTCATACAGCTTGCGCGCCGGAATGGTGCACGAGCCTTCTTTTTTTACCTTTGCCGGACACGATGTGCGCAAGCTAAGATCAAGATCCGTTGCTGTAATTGACAGCTTGTCTCCGGTTGCTTCAAAAAGGAAGTTGGAGAGAATCGGAATCGTGGTTTTGCGTTCCACCACGCCCTGGGTTGCGGTCAGTTCCTTCAATAGATCGTTTTTGCTGACGCTAATTTCCATCGTAGCTCCCGCCTCAGTGCCTGCGGAGGAAGGCATATTTAGTGGCCCCCTAAAGAGTTAATAAACCAACTTGAACTCATCAATCCGTTCCGGCAACCCGCCCAGCAACAGTTGGAGTCTCCGCGCAACGCTTCAGTTTACAGCTTCTTACGCGATTCCGACGAATGCAAATCTTTGCTGCTATTCATGCATTGCCCCCGGATGTCTTACTTTGGCCGCCTTGCAACCGGCAGGTTTCAACTATTCAATGTCTCCGTCAATTTATTCAGCAACCGGTTCAAATCCTTGTCCGCCTGCCGCTGCTCGTCAATTTTGTCGATTGAATGCATAACGGTGGTATGGTGCTTGCCACCAAACTGCCGGCCGATTTCAGGCAAAGACGCCTCAGTCATCTGCTTGGCCAGATACATGGCGATCTGCCGTGGGAAGACGATGGCGCGAGAGTTGCTCTTGGCTTTGATCTCAATCACGCGCAGACCAAACTGTTCGGCTACCGCTTTCTGGATGGCGTCAATCGTGATCCTGCGCGCCTGCGAATCGATGAAGTTCTTCAACACCTGTTGTGCAGTGATGAGATTGATTTCCGCCCCGGTCAAGGAGCAATACGCAATCAATCGGATTAAAGCGCCTTCCAGTTCGCGCACGTTGGTGCGCACGTTGGAAGCGATATACAAAGCCAGGTCAGTGGAAAGGACGACGCGTTCTGACTCAGCCTTCTTCTGCAGAATCGCAACTTTGGTCTCCAGGTCCGGCGGCTGAATGTCAGCAATCAGGCCCCATTCAAACCGGGAGCGCAGTCGATCTTCGATTTCCGGCAGCTCTTTCGGCGGGCGGTCACTGGCAATCACGATCTGCTTCATTGATTCATGCAGCGCGTTGAAGGTGTGAAAGAATTCTTCCTGCGTGCGCTCTTTCTGCGCCAGAAACTGGATGTCATCAATCAGCAGTACGTCCACGTTGCGGAACTTATCGCGGAAGCTGATCATCTTGTCATAGCGCAGAGAGTTGATCATCTCGTTAGTGAATTTTTCACTCGAAATGTAGCATATGGAAGCCTGCGGCTGCCGGCGCTTCACTTCATGTCCAATGGCCTGCATCAGGTGGGTTTTGCCCATGCCCACGCCGCCGTAAAGGAAGAGCGGGTTATAAGCTTTGGACGGTCGTTCCGCCACGGCCTGGGAGGCTGCGTGCGCAAACTGGTTTCCCGCCCCGATGACAAATGCGCCAAAGGTGTACTTGGGACTAAGCTGCGCCGCGGAATCCCAATCAAAACGTTGTTGCCTCGATGACGAGGGTGCGGATGTTCCGCTGGCTGAAACCGGGGCAAACCCTCCATCCGCGCGGACCGGAGGCACCGTGGGATCTTCCTCTGCGGTCACAAACTTCACATCCTGGTACTCAGGCGCCATGGTATCCATGGCCTCCTGAATCAGGTCACCGAACTTGTCTCCCAGTTGGCGGAACTCCGGGTTAGGAACCCGGACAAAAATGATGTTGCCATTAATATGACTGAACCGCGTTGGCTTTAGCCACGTGTCGTAGGAATGACGCGTAATCTTTTTTTCCAGCGCCCCGAGTATACGGAGCCACGGATTTGCAGTTGCGGTAACGGTCGCAGCGGGTAATGACATTCTTGGGATGATTCCTATGTTGCGAGCCGGCCAGGGCCCGTGGTTTTACTCGAAGAAACTTGATCCTACTCTGTAAGGGTGACGCAGAAGCTTTGAACACTGCGTTGAGCAACAATTATTTTTTCGACTGGTGGGCATACTAGCACGAAGTTCCCCGCTGGAAATGCATACGCGCCACTTTTTTTTGCTGCTTCCAAATTTTCTAAAAACCTCTTGCATACTTTTACCAAGCGGTTACTTTGTAATTGTCGCGAGCGTGGTGCAACATTCGATTCTGATAGGTGCACTTACATGTCGATAGCGCGATTCCCATCGCGTGCAACATGAGAAATTGTTTGCTGCGAATTGCAACAGAGCGGTTTGCCCCCAGAGAAATTTAATTCAGCCCGGGTGTAAGAACGTGTAAGAAAATATAGCCTCCCTGCGCTGAGTCGGAAGGCCGCCAGTTTGAAAAATGCGGGGGGGTGGCTTGCTCCAGGAGCCTCGTCACTCAAAGTGGCACGAAAGGGCTGTATTCCTTTATACTTGTCGTTTGCCCCGCGCAAACAATCCTGAGTAGGAGTTCCACAAGCAATGCCCAAGCGCACTTTTCAACCTAACCGGCGCCGCCGTTCCAAGGTGCACGGTTTTCGCACGCGAATGAAAACAAAGAGCGGAAGGGCAGTGCTGTCCCGTCGCCGCGCTAAAGGACGCAAGCGCGTTTCCGTGAAGCCTGGCTTCCGGGAATAGTTTCTCCTGCAATGTCAATTCTGCCTGCCAGACCAGTCGTGACTGAAACTTCTAAAAAAGTGTCGCAAGGCTTCCCCAGGGATGCGCGATTACTGAAACATGCTGACTTTCAGGTGGTCTACAAGCAGGGCAGAAAACATTTTTCTGGGAATATGATGGTTTTTTACCGCGATAGCGAGAACACCGCAGCCCCCCGTGTGGGCTTCACTGTAGGCAAGGTTCTGGGCGGAGCCGTGGATCGTAATCGCATTCGCCGTCGCATGCGCGCGGCCGTGCGGAACCATTTACGCGAACTAGTCCGGCCGCTCGACCTGGTGTTACATCCTCGGAAGAGCGTGCTGACGTTAAAGTTTGCCCAGTTGGATGCAGAGATCGTGCAGGTTTTTGCCGCCGTGCAGCGAGGCCGTGGACGATGAAAACCATGGCCGCACGTTTCCTGGGGTTTTACAAAGGCGCTATCTCCCCTCTCCTGCCGGTTGCTTGCCGCTTCGTTCCCAGTTGTTCCGAGTACGCAGCGGAAGCCGTGGCCAAGCACGGTCTGCTTCATGGGGCGGCGCTGGGACTTTGGCGGCTCCTGCGTTGCAATCCTTTCGCGCGCGGGGGCTATGACCCCGTACCAGCGAGGCCTGGAACCGCCGAGCGGCACGATTCGGGGAGATATTTAGCAAGCAAGAAGAATCGCAAAGCGGTTTGAAGCTAAGCGCCAAGATTCATTGAAAGCGCGGCGCGATCTGAGCGTGACGAGCCGCGTGCCACCAGGCGCACGACAGACTATTCTTGATAAAGATGCTCCAGCGGTCTGGAGCGAAGCGACAGGAAAAGAAGCTCATTGACTGAATATCGTAATCCGCAAAACCAACCGGGCTCAGATAAGCGAATGCTTCTGGCACTGGTAGCCGTATTCGTGGTACTGGGCGTGATGCAGTACTTCATGCCCAAACCTCAGACTCCTCCTGACAAAGGCCAGCAACAACAGCAACCGGCTCAACCGCCCCAGCAGAAGGCGGGTTCCGTAGCAGTTCCTGCGGCAGCTTCCCCGCCGATTCCGCCCAGGACGCCCGTCGCCGCCCAAAGAGTTCCCGTGAAAGCGGCGACAGCCGAGACGGAATCGGTTCTGGAGACTGATGCTTATCGCATTACCTTCACTAACCGCGGCGCAAGCGTGAAATCGTGGATCCTAAAGAAATTTAAAGACGATTCCGGGAAGCCCTTTGACATGGTCAATCCCACGGTCGCCGGGCAACTGGGATTTCCTCTTTCATTTTTCACTTATGACAAAGAGTTGGAAAAAAAGCTGAATGAATCTCTGTATGTTGGAGGCGCTGCGAGCGGGTCTACCGCCGGAGCCCTAACCTATGAGTTTTCAGATGGCGATGTCACGGCACGAAAAACATTCCGCCCGGACAAAGACAATCTCCTGAGCGTCGAGACTGAAGTTTTACGTAACGGCGAACGAGTGCCAGCGTTCCCGCAATGGCCCAGCGGCCTTGGCGACCAGATGGCGCCGGTTTCCTATACCAAAAGCAAAGTCGATTACCAGCAGGGTGGAACGCTTGAACGCATAGACCCTACATCCGGCGGGTTCCTGAAAAGCAAGAAGTGGATCGTTGGCGGTGGGACTGTACCCGGACCCCTGGACTGGGCAGCGACCGCCGACCAATATTTTGCCGTGGCTTTTCTGCCGGACAATCCCAAAGACGCGACATTGGTAACTTTGAATTCTCCGGCCGAAGTGCCGAAAAATCCTGACAAGCCCAATGAAGGCAAGGACCGGGCCAATGTTGTTGGTCTGGCTTTTGGAAATAACAGCGGGCCAACCCGCATCCGTGTTTTCGCGGGCGCGAAGGCGGTGGACGTGCTGGAAAGTGTCCAAAGCCATCCGGGCGGACCAGACCTGCGCGGCATCTACGATTTCGGCTTCTTCAGCTTTATCGCCCGGCCGCTGTTCATGTGGCTGAAATGGACCTACACAAACTGGATTCACAACTGGGGCTGGGCCATCGCTTTCCTGACCGTGGTGATCACCATGGCGCTGCTGCCGCTGCGCATTTCCAGTATGAAGTCATCGCTGCGGATGCAGAGGATACAGCCGCAGATGAAATCCATCCAGGAGAAATACAAGCGCTATAGCCTTACCGATCCCCGCCGCGCGGACATGCAGAAGGAAATGCAGGCGCTTTACAAAAAAGAAGGCGTGAACCCAGTGGGTGGATGTTTCCCATTGCTGCTGCAGATGCCGTTCCTGTTTGCCTTTTACTCCATGCTGAATAACGCCATTGAGCTGCGACAGGCAAACTGGCTCTGGATACACGATCTCGCTATGCCCGATCCGTGGCATGTGCTGCCCATCATCATAATCGTTGCTATGTTCGTGCAGCAGAAGAGCGCGCCGCAGGGTGGCATGGATCCGGCGCAGCAGAAAATTATGGCCTTTATGGGACCGCTGATGTTTGGCGCGTTTAGCTGGGGCATGCCTGCCGGTCTTTCTATTTATCTGGCGCTAAGCACTTTGCTCGGATGGGCGCAGCAGACGTTTATCAACCGCTCGGAGCTGGGCCAGCAGGTTCGGAAAACCATTGAAAAGCGAAATGCGCGGAAACGTTAGAGCTGTAAAGCTGTAAAATTCCCCGGGAGTATCGACGACAAAATGCTTCAGGACAAGGTCGCAACGGCAAAGAAGATCGATGCATTGCTTAAGAACGTCATCTCTTCAGGCGCGTTCAGGCTGAAATACCGTATCACCGTGAATCCACCGATCATGCAGGAAATGGAGACACCAGATATTCTTGTTGAATTCGCCGGTCCTGACAGCCAGCTGCTGCTGGAACGAGGTGGAGAAGTTTTACGGGCCTTCGAAGTCGTGACCCATGAATCGCTCCATCTTCACGCCGAGGACCATGACAAGGTCAGCTTTGACTGCAAGGGCTATCGCGCCGCACGCCAGCAGGAGTTGAAGCTGGCTGCCCAGGTAGCCGCGGAACGCGTGTTGCAAAGCGGTGTGCCCTATTCCTTTGCGCCTATGTCATCACGCGAACGCCGGTTGATTCACCTGGCTTTCCGCGACCACGCTTCCCTTGCAACTCAGAGCGAAGGCGAAGGCGGACGCCGGTATGTGGTGCTTTACCCCAAAGATTACAAGCCTGCCCGGCCGTCCCGCCGGTAACAATCTTCATCCTCTTCAACAGCGTTCGGCTATGATGTGCTTGAACCCCATCCCCGCGCGCCGATTAAGTGTGTGGCGCATGAGCGGTTTTGAAGTCCAGTGACAGGAAAATAAAACCTTATGTCTACAACGGTGACCATGATTGGTGAAGTTCCCATCTTTGGATTGCTGGATGACGAGGAGCGCGAAGCTCTGGCCCAGATGATGGACTGCCGCGACTTCAAAGAAGGACAAACAATTTTTCACTCCGGTGATTCCGGTGGCGAAATCTTTATCCTGCGCTCCGGTCGCGTTGAGCTTTTCATCGAAAGCACGGAAGGACAAAAGATTGTTCTCTCAGAAAATGAGACTGGTGACGTCATTGGCGAACTTTCTTTCCTTGACGGC
>DASYKK010000449.1:0-4876 GCA_035995565.1 Candidatus Angelobacter sp. | reverse complement strand
TTGGTTGTTCTAGACACTAAATTGCAGGTACAGACAGCGAATCGTGCATTTTATTCCCTGTTCGGGCTTTCGCGGAATGAGACACATGGCGTTTCCATTCGCAAGCTGGGAAACAGCGACTGGCACAACTGCGAAGCATGGAAATCCATTGAGGCAACTCTTTCCGGTGACGCTCAATTTCACGCTGTCGAGATCGATTGCGAGTTCCCATCGATCGGCATCCGGGTCATTGTGATCAACGCGCGCCGGTTGACGGGAGACGGGAACGATTTGCTTCTTCTGACGTTACAGGACGTTACGGAGCGAAAACACGCTGAACGGGCAACCTCCCTTTTGGCGGCCATTGTAGGTTCTTCAGATGACGCCATGATTAGCCAGAATCTTGACGGCACAATAACCAGTTGGAACAAGAGCGCTGAGCGGCTCTTTGGATACACGGCAGAGGAAGCAATCGGCCAGAACATTACGCTTATCGTGCCGTGGGAACGACGTTCGGAAGATGAACAGATTCTTAGGCGCCTCGCAAGGGGGGAGCGGATCGATCATTTCGAAACCATGCGCAGGAGGAAAGACGGTACTATTTTCGATGTTTCACTTACGATTTCGCCCGTCTGCGATTTAGCAGGTAAAGTGATCGGAGCATCGAAGGTGGCCCGGGACGTCACGGAGAAGAAACGCATTGAACGGGCGCTGCGGGAAAGCGAAGAACGTTTCCGGGCGATTGTTGAGACCACCCCGGAATGCGTCAAGTTAATCTCGGCCGACGGTACTGTGTTGCTCATGAATTCGCCCGGTCTGAGGATGGTGGGCGCTCATTCTTCAGAAGAAGTGGTTGGCAAGAATGTTTATGACTTAATTGCATGTGAGGATAAGCACAGATTTAAGGCTTTCAATGAGAGTGTCTGTGAAGGTGAGCAGGGGTCATTAGAATTTGAAATCGTTGGGTTGGAGGGCAAACGACGGCACATGGAAACTCACGCCGCTCCATTGCGAACTCCGGATGGGACGGTCATTCACCTTGCAGTTAGCAGTGACATTTCCGAACGGAAGCAGGCAGAAGAATTGCTGCGTCAAAGCGAAGAGCGCTTCCGCGCACTCGTGACTGCCAGCTCGGATGTGATTTATCGCATGAACCCCGACTGGAGCGAGATGCGCGAGTTCGATGGCAAGGGTTTCGTTGCGGATACCGGTAAGCCGAGGAAAAATTGGCTGAACGAATATGTTCATCCTGACGATCAGCCGCTCATGCTGAAAACCACACGCGAAGCGGTTGAGGCAAAGAGTATGTTCCAGCTTGAGCATCGTGTTTGCCGGGCAGATAAGACGGTCGGCTGGACGTACTCACGAGCTGTTCCGATATTTGATTTAAGTGGCGAAATCGTGGAATGGTTCGGTTCGGCTACTGATGTAACTGCCCGGAAGGAGGCAGAGGAGAACTACCGCAAGCTAGCGCAGACACTCGATGCGCAGGTGCGTGCTCGAACGCGAGAATTGGAGCAACGCAATGCTGACATGCTCAGGCAGGCGGGGCAGGTTACAGGCCTTTCACGACGGCTTTTGCATACTCAGGACGAAGAACGTCGCCATATTGCTCGAGAGTTACACGACAGCGCTGGACAGACGCTAACGGTCCTGGGTATGAG
This sequence comes from Candidatus Angelobacter sp., assembly GCA_035995565.1. GTDB lineage: Bacteria > Acidobacteriota > Terriglobia > Terriglobales > Acidobacteriaceae > Angelobacter. The sequence goes on along the minus strand of DASYKK010000449.1, from coordinate 3,233 downwards.
CATCGCTCAACTCGTTCAGAAAGCTGGACGCAGTTCGCCTGAGCTCGCAACCGAAGCTGAAAACACCCAAGCGTTGGTGCAACAATTGCACCGTGAGATACGCACGGCTTCCTATCTGTTGCATCCTCCGCTGCTGGACGAAAACGGGCTGTCCTCTGCGCTGAAGTGGTATATCGCGGGCCTTCGCGAACGAAGCGGCCTCGGAGTTAGTCTTTCCGTTTCCGAAGACATCGGAAGGCTCCCTAACGATATGGAACTGGTGGTTTTCCGCGTGGTGCAGGAGTGTCTGACCAACATTCATCGCCATTCGGGGAGTAAAATAGCTTCAATCAGGCTTGCTCGTGATTCGGACGTGATCGTCGTAGAAGTGCGGGACTCGGGCAGGGGCATTTCAGCTCAGAAGCTGGTCGAACTTCAGTCTGGCGGTTCGGGTGTAGGGATCAGGGGAATGCGTGAACGGGTTCGCCAACTCGGAGGCGAAATGAATATCGATTCGGACGGTTCTGGCACTCGGGTTTCCGTAACTATCCCCGGCGCGAAAACACCCTTGCAACAAAAACCGCGCGATTCAGCCCCTGCAAGCGGCTCTCTAGCTGGCGAGCAAAGTGGCGCTGATCTTGCGGATTCTGATTGCAGATGACAATCAGCTAGTTCGATGTGGAGTCGGCCTGCTGTCCAACGAGTTCGGCGGTCAGATTTGCGGCGAAGCGTCGAATGCCGGCGAGACTCTATTAAAGGCAAGCGAGTATGCATCCGGATATCGTCCCGCTTGACGTGAGCATGCCGGGTGCCAGCGAACTTGAGACTGCACGCCGTCTTCGGCAACAAGTTCCAGGCATTAAAATTCTTATGATGAGCCAGCTCGATCGGAGTCGCAATGCTCGCCCATTCGCTCGAAGCGGGCGCGGCTAGGTTTGTGGACAAGGGTCGATTAGCTACAAATTTGCTCCCAATCATCCGGGCCATGTTTCAGACATAAATTCGCTCAACATCTTCAACCATCCTAAATTCGGCCGAGCTAACCACGTCAATGCCAGAATTCCCGCCATCTCGCGATTGAGAGGCGTCTATTTTTGAGAGACTTGCGTTCACCACGCGCGACGCGGCTCACATACGAAGGATCAACTCCGAGTTGCTCGGCTATGCGTTGGTAGAGACCTCGGTGCAACAAACCGAGTCCATGGCGCGGAAGGCGAGAAACACCCCCGCTCAAGCAGGCAGGCTGGAAAGTTAGAAAATTCCCGGCGGAGGGTGAAGTGTTTTTCTTGACTTTTCCTTTTATAGAACTTCACGGGACTTGAACTGCGAGACCCTTACGATCGGCCTTTTGCAATGGATGGGAAGAACCACCCTCAATCAGTGTATGGATGTGGCAATCACGCCGTAAGGAAAATTCACACCAGCGGCGGTCGTAGCATTTGCGGCTGACGCAAAATCATTTTGTCCAATCGCTAGGCTTGCACCCATGCCGTTATTGAATGGCGGTGCAAACATGAGCGTGCGATCATTCTGGGAATCAGTCACGAAGATGCCGCCGCTGCTGTCAAACGTAAGTTCGTGAGGATTGGAGAGGGTCGCGCTTGACCGGACCGTGCCTCCTTGGTTGGCCAAGCCATGATTGAAATCCACCTGTCCCAGCACCACACTCGCGTTCATGTTACTCGTGAACGGAGTTTTGAACTCCAGTACGCGGTTGTTGAGGGCGTCGGCAACCCAAAGATTTCCCGAGCTGTCGAAGGCAGCTCCCAGCGGCTGATTCAACGTGTTTGCTCCTGCGCTTCCTCCTTCGTTGGGCAAATCATGGGTAAAATCGGGTTCACCTAATACTAGGCTGGCCGCCATTCCCGTCGCAAAGGGAGGTTCAAATTCCAGCACGCGGCAATTCCCGCGGTCCACTATCCAAAGGTTCCCGGCGGGATCGAAGGCAAGACCGGCTGGGGCTAGGAGGCTCGTATCGGTTGGGCCCGCGCCTCCTTGGTTGGGCGCGCCAGAGTTAAGATCCATTTGTCCAATAGCCAGCACAGCGGCCATTCCATTGGAAAAGGGTGGCTTGAATTCGAGCACACGGTGATACTCAAAGTCCGCAACCCACAAGTCCCCGCTAGAATCGGTAGCTACGTTCATGACTGGTATACCGAACACGCCGTTTCCAAGCGGAATGCTTTTCCCAATGCTAGTCGCGCTCACGCTTGTTGGACAAATGCCAGAGTTCAAATTCGGCTGGCCGAATACCACGCTGGCGCTCATTCCATCAGTAAAAGGTGGGACAAATCGTACTACTCGGCAATTAGAATTATCAGCTACATACAAATTACCTGCCCTATCCACCGTGACTGCCCCCGGGTAGAACATCGTGGTTGCCGACGTGCCGGAGGCTTCGTTCGTGAAGGTTGACTGCCCCAAGACGATATTAGCGTTCTGTCCAGTGCTAAATGGAGCGTCGTATATAAGAACTCGGTTCTGATGGGTGTCAGACACAATCAAAGCATTAGTAGCGGGGATATTGTCAACACTATTCCCGCAACCAAGAATAAGCAGAATGCCAAACAGCATGGAAGACAGTAAAAGGAAATTTACATCCCTGATAACTTGGCCCCTGCAGCGCACGTGGATTCCCCCAAACCCGCATTTTAGCACGAAAACCCGCTGCCACAACGAAGATGGATTGCGCGCTCATCAGGCCATCTTTCTCAAGCTATTCGTTTTGCCGTGTTCTTCATTTGCCGGCGGGAGTTGCTTTCAATCGAGTTGAAAGGTAAGACCTCTCCTGCAGAAATGTCGATAGCAAAAAAGACATTCTGTGAATGCTCGATCAGTTCCTGGACTTTGCGCTGGGCGTCAAACTGCCCTGACACGCAGGCTCGCCAAAGTGTAGAGCCGTCGGGGAATTTCTCAAATATGTCGTAGGTATGTCGCATCGAGGGGCACCTCGGGGAGAAGCATTCGGTGCAGAAGCTAGGAAGTACTTTTATATCCCACGAGGTTTTATCGTGCAAGTTATATCGTAGATGTTATGCACAACTTATTCACAACCCTCGTTTACCGCGTGAACCCAGGGGCCACGAAGTCCGAATGGCAGTGGAGCCGGTAGACTGACGATCATGGACACATCGTCGGAACTAAACTCCGTAAAAGAACAGCTGGACACCTTGCTTAAACGCCTGAACACTCACAGTCTTCCGGCAACAGAGCGGACGAAATTGTTGCGCCAAATGCGAGTCCTGCTCGCGAAA
>DASYKK010000448.1:0-4281 GCA_035995565.1 Candidatus Angelobacter sp. | reverse complement strand
AGCACAACCTGGCGCGAACGATCTTTGCGCTGCTGACCCGGCTGCATCCGGACAAAGCGGCAGTGATTATCGAGACCATGAATCAGCAGTTTGCTGATTCCGTGGTGCAGCCTGGAGAAAAGAACGGCATGTCGAAGTGGGCGGCCGGGTGAGATGCCGCGAATGCAACACGCCTCTCGATTCCGAAGACGACCAGGTAGCCGGGTTATGTCGCGAGTGCTACCAGCCGGAAAGAGTCGTGCATCCGGAGAGACCGCTGGATTTCCGGAGGGATTCTTTACGGAGGAATGGACGGAGGAAGCGCGCGAGACGTGGCTCACGGACTGGTTTAAAGACGTCTGGAAAGACTTGCGGCGAGTAAAGCATGAAGAGACTGGCAACACTGGCGGCGTTGGCGATTGCGGCGCTGATGATGTCGCCCGGCGAAAGAGTTGAAGCAGCGCATCGCTGCAACAACTGCCAGTACGGTCCAGGAATGCTCGCTCACTTCAACTTCAAAGACTGCCGCGATCTGCTGATGCCTGGCGGTTTCCATTGCAGCAATGTTGATTTCGTGCGGGTAACCGCCGATGTGAAGGACTGGAAATGAATCAGCGCGCAACCAAAACGGCGTGGCATCTGCTGCTGGCTGGGCTGGCGGTGTACGAGCTGGCGCAGTCAAGCACGCCGTTTCGCAAGATGCTTTGCGGTGGATGCGCGGGCTGGCACTTTGCCGCGGCCTATGTGGACTTTACGGATCACGATTACAGCGAGTCAACGTAATGGCTGACACACCTCTTATCGATCAGGCGAGATATCAGGCGCGGCTGTACGGCCTTGATGGTTCGCTGGTGTGTGCTGTGATTGAACAGGAATCCGAGTGGAACACATACGCGATCCGCTTTGAGCCGGCGTTTGAGAAGCGTTACATCCATCCCGCGCTGCCCGAGGCGCCGACGACAGAGGAAGTGTCGAAGGCAATGTCTTTCGGGCTGATGCAGGTAATGGGTGAGGTGGCGAGAGAGCGCGGATTTAAAGGCAAGTTTCTTTCGGCGCTGTGTGATCCAGAGATCGGCGTGCCCATTGGCTGCGAGTACCTGAAGCACATCATGGGCAACCATGCCGGCGATGTGGCCGCGTCGCTGCAGCGATGGAACGGTGGCGGCAATCCGCAGTATGCGTTTGAAGTGATGGCGCGAATGGAGAAATACCGATGAAGGTCTTTGTATTGGCATTGGGATCTATTGCGTCGCTTGGCGGCCTGCAGTGTGCGGTGGCGCAGTGTGGCGTGGAGCGCACAGACGTAAAAGACATGCGCGACAAGGCTGTGGTGGACGTAAAGATGGTCCCGGTTGCTGCCACGGTGACCGAGTTGCGCAAGTTGAAAGCGCCCGCGGTGATTGGCAATACGCTTCCGCGGCAGGATTCAGAAAAACAGGTTTACGTGGTGCAGGCCTGGGTCATTGAGTACAAGCACGAAGCTTTCAATCATAAGACGCATCAGGGCGACGGCGATTACCACGTGGTGATCAGTGAAGTGGGCAAGCGCAAACGGACGATGATCTTTGAGATTCCAGATCCGAAATGCGCGCCTGGTAACTATGCCGAGACGTTTAAACAAGCTCGCGCGTTTATCGATTCATTGAATGGCGCGGCATCGGCTACGTTCAACACCCTGCCGAAGCCGGTACCGGTAAAGCTGACGTTTGTTCTCTTCTTTGACAAGCTCCATGGACAGAAGGGCGCGGCGGCGAATGGCGTTGAAGGCCATCCTGGCATTGGGGTTGAGAGGCAATGAAAACCATTACATTTCAATTCGTGCGCGGGGAGCAGTTTGTCTCACACCTGATCGAGTGGAAAGGCGACAGCGAGATCAGCCATGTGAACGTGATCACCCCGGACGGCAAGCTGCTTGGATCGCTGATGGACAATGGCGTACAGGTGAGGCCCGCCGATTACGCGACGTTTGTGTTGCAGATTCGCGTGACCATTCCGGTGACAGATGCGCAGTTTGAGAAGTTCTGGGCGTCGGTCAACTCCAAGGTTGGCTGCGCATATGACAAGGTAGGAATTCTTGGCATTGCGGTCGGCGGGAATATGGCCGGCCCTGGAACGGTCTTCTGTTCTGAGTTGCAAGCAAAGGCTATTCAGGAAGCCGAGATTATCTGGATTGCCAAGGACGCGTCAAAGATCGATCCCGAGACTCTACGCCTGCTGGTGACAGCGATACCGGGCGCGAAGGAAGAGAGGATTAAAGGATGAGACAGCTTATTCATAACCCTATTGCAGTGCTGGCCGTGTATTACTTTGCGTCGGCGCTCATCAGCGGTATGCCAGCACCGGCCGCAACTGATGGCAAAGGATATCGCTGGCTGTATTCCACGCTGCACATCTTCGCTGGAAACTTCGGCACCATCGCAGCGCAGTGGAAGAACGGCGGCAACCCATTGGGACCAGTGGTCGCGCAGACAGATCAAGCCAGTAAGGCTGCCGCTGGCAAATACACGGTTTAAAGGAGCAAGCGATCCATGAAGGAATTTGAAGATTTTCAGCAATCGGTTAGCAATCTGGGCACGGCTGCCAGCGATGTGAAGGCCAAAGGCGCGGCATTGAAAGCCGCCATCGACCAGAAGATCGCAGAAGTAGGCAAGCAGGTTGCGGTCGATACAAACACCCCGTAGCGCGTAAGTCCGCTTCGTCTCAATCCAAAAAACGACAGGAGTTTTAAGCGTGAAAAAGAACACGTTAGCGAATAAGTGTCTCTCTTTAAGCCTGGCGCTATTTATGGCCATGTCTTCAATGGTGATGGTTGGCTGCGGCTCTCCGGTGGAGATCGTGCAGCAGGCTGTGGGAGTTTTTCAAACCAGCAAGGGCATTGTTGCGTCGGCGCAAGCATTGCTGCCGGAGCTACAGCAGCTCAATCCCGAGCTGGCCAAAGAAGTTGCCGAGTATGCAGGCCTGGCGAATGCCAACCTGGATAATCTGATTGCGGCCGGCAACGCCTACATTGCCAAACCGTCAGGCGATAAATATCAGAACATTTTGAATGCCGTGGATGCGCTTACGGCGTCGGTTGATGCAAAAGTGTTGGCCGCAGCCAAGATCACCAACCCGCAGGCACAACATCGCGTGTTGGCGATACTGACTCTGGCATCCGTTAGTTCGCATGCCATCCTGACGCTTTTACAGCAACGCGCGAGTAAAGCCCAGGTGAAAGCAATGCCGGTGATCGCAGCGCGAGCTGACTTTGAGAAAGTCAAGCAGTTGATCGATCAGGGATATGTTCGCAGTGAGATCACTAAAGCTGGCTATAACGCTGATGTCGTGATGGCCGCCGCTGGGCTGTAACTACTGATGTCTGTAACCGCTGGCGTGGTGAGCGTCAGCGGTTCTGCTTTTGGTCGTTGTTTAAACGCAATAAAGGAGTGATGAGATGGAACACACTTTTACCGGAAATGCAGCGTCTGTCAGGGAACAGGTGAACGGCGCTGAGTTGACCGCATCCGCGAAGGCTTTCATTCTGTCCAAGGTTGTTGACGGCGAAGAGCAGTTGGCTGTGTACGTCACAGCGCATGATGCCGCTGATGAGGCTGGCAGCGTGTGCGCCGGCGTGACAGTCACAGTCCATAAGCAGTAGCGGTGCCCAACGCGCCAGCAGTTGCATGCCATTGTGGCGCGCTGAACTGCGAGAAGCACAGCGCTAAGGCGACCGCGGCACAGTATGACCTGCGCCGGGGTAGCGCCGCTAGCCGTGGATATGATCGGAATTGGTCGCAACGAATCAGGCCGATGGTGTTGAGACGCGATCCACTCTGTAGAGATCCGTTTGGCATTGGATGTATCAACCAAAGCACGATTGCAGATCACATCATCCCGAAGGCTGCAGGTAGTAGTGACTCGATTGAGCACAACCTGCAAGGTGTCTGCGATGGCTGCCATAACAGGAAGATCAGGCTGGAGCAGTCGGTCAGGTTCGTGGCGGTGTGTGGCTGCAAGATAGCAACACATGCACGCGTGACATCGGGCAGGACGATAGAGTTTAGCTGCTCTTGCCACAGCCAGCCAGGAGCGCAGCCAGTAGGGCGGTGGACGCTGATGGTTCCGGCTGCCTGATGGGGTAGGGCGGGTCAGTTTTCTAAGTCCTTTGTTTCCGTAGACCGTCGCGCAGGCAAATTTTTACGTCCCCAAAATGCAAGTTTTTGAAATGTTCCATTTTGTGGATTATCGACAATGGCCAGACCTCGCAAACCAACCGCTGCTCTTCAGTTAAATGGAGCTTTCAAAAAGAACAAGGGCAGAACT
>DASYKK010000447.1:0-7493 GCA_035995565.1 Candidatus Angelobacter sp. | reverse complement strand
ATGCCAAATCCAAAACGGCGGCACTCAAAAGCACGCACCTCGAGTCGCCGCGCACATGACTTCCTTACCGCCCATTCCGCCTCGGAATGTCCGAACTGCCATGAAAAGAAGATGCCGCATCGTGTCTGTGCAAAATGCGGTTACTACAAAGGCCGGGAAGTAGTGCAGGTAAAAGACAACGCCTAAGTGCAAAAGTCAGTGGAAACTGTCATAGCCGTCGACGCAATGGGTTCAGACCGGCATCCCAGGCCCGAGATTGAAGGGGCGCTGCTGGCTGCGCGCCATTATGGCGTGCGCGTACTGCTGGTGGGGCCGGAAGACCGGTTGCGCCGGGAGCTTTCCGTCCATCCTACGGCGCGCAACCTGCCGATTGACGTGGTGAATGCTACCCAGGTCATCGAAATGGAAGAAAAGGCCGTGCAGGCCGTGCGTACCAAGAAAGACTCCAGCATGCATGTTGGCCTGCGGCTGGTAAAAGAGAACAAGGCTGTAGGTTTTGTTACAGCGGGCAATACCGGCGCGGCCATGGCGGCAGCCAAGATGGTTCTGGGCGCGCTCCCCGGAGTTGATCGTCCGGCGTTGGCGAGCGTATTTCCCACTTCAGCAGGTAAGGACAAACCTTCCATCCTGATTGACGTTGGGGCTAACGTGGATTCCAAGCCGCATAATCTTGCGCAATTTGCCCTGATGGGCGCCATGTACTATCGCGCGATCTTCAAAAATGCCTGGCCCTCGGTGGGCATCCTCTCGATTGGAGAAGAGGAAGGCAAAGGCAACGAACTCACGCGCAAGGCGCACTCTCTGCTCAAGGACTTGCCTCTCAACTTCGTGGGTAACGTGGAAGGCCGCGATTTATATAACGGGAAAGTAGATGTCATCGTCTGCGACGGCTTTGTGGGCAACGTGGCGCTGAAGATTTCTGAAGGGTTGGTGGAAGCGGTGCGCTTCCTGCTGAAAGAATCCCTCACCTCGACTATTACGTCGCAGGTAGGCGCGCTGCTCGCGCGCAAGGCATTTGCCAACTTCGGCCGCAAGCTCGACTATGCTGAATACGGAGGAGCGCCTCTGCTGGGACTGAAAGGCGTCGCCATCGTGGGGCATGGACGCTCGAACGCCAATGCCATGAAGAACGCTATCCGCGTAGCCAAGGAATTTTACGAGTCAGGGATCAATACCAATATTGCCAAAGAGCTTGGCTCTGACGGCAAGTCGGCGGAAGAATCCGCATGAGCCACAGCCCCGTTGCTTTCCTCTTCCCCGGACAGGGATCACAGGCAGCAGGAATGGGAAAAGAGCTGGCGTCGCTTTATCCTGTCGCGAGACACACCTTTCAGGAAGCCGACGACGCTCTAGGTTTTTCCATCTCTCAGCTCTGCTTTGAAGGTCCGGACGAGCAGCTCAAGCTCACCGAAAACACCCAGCCGGCGATTTTGACCATGAGCACCGCCGTCGCGCGTGTGCTGCAGGAGAAGGGAATTGTTCCCCAATTTGCCGCGGGGCACAGCCTGGGTGAATACTCGGCCCACGTTGCGGCCGGAACCATTCCTTTTGCCGAGGCGGTCCGCACGGTGCACAATCGTGGACGCTACATGCAGGAAGCCGTGCCGGCTGGTGAAGGCGCTATGGCGGCAATCCTGGGCATGGCACTGGACCAACTCCAGCAAGTTTGCGCCGATGCCGCGCAAGGCGAAGTGGTTTCGCTGGCAAACATCAACTCTCCGGACCAGATCGTGATTTCAGGACATCAGAAGGCGGTTGAACGCGCCGCCGATCTGGCTAAGCAACGCGGGGCCAAACGCGCAGTCATGCTAGTGGTGAGCGCGCCATTCCATTGCGAATTGATGAAGCCGGCACAGGATCGGCTGGAAGCAGATTTGCAGAAGCTTCATTTCAATAACCCTGAATTACCGGTGATTGCGAATATTGACGCGACAACTAAAGCCACCGCCGAAGGTTCACGCCAAGCGCTGGTTCGCCAGGTTACAGGCGCCGTCCAGTGGGCCAAATGCATGCAGACGTTGATTGGGCTGGGTGTGCAGACCTTCATTGAGGTCGGGCCCGGCAAAGTGCTCACGGGGCTGATGCGCCAGATTGATCGTTCACAAACCTGCTTGAACGCCGAAGATGAAGCGTCGGTTCAGAAGGTGAGCAATCTATTCGCGGCCGCGGCCAAAGAGTAATTTCCACTCCCGCTAATCTTCTCCGCCACAATCTCGCGTGCTTCGCGCTACTTCGGTCCTTGGCACGAAACTTGTACCGGGGAGTCAGTGATAGTCCTGGATTGTTTTTCCACCCACATGGACCTTGGTTCGGAACTGTTATTGATTGTCACAACCACCACCACGCCGCTGGGAGAGGCGTCTTTCTTCGGTGGCTCAAGCACGCAATCAACCCGATGACTGGTAATGGTCTTGTACTCGCCGGTTGGTCCCCAATCCAGCTTGAACTGATCGACCGTATACGTGTATTTGTTAGGATGCTGCTTCCAGTTGGGATCGCCTTCGTAAATTCCGTAAGCTTTATCAAAATCCTTTTGCTCGATCGCCTGAAAAAAATTGTTGATGACCTTCTTCTCCGAGTCGTAGCGCGTAAAGTAAAGATAGACTGACACGGCTATCACCACGACCACGACGGTTGCAATGATCTTCCGGCGTTTTTCTGCTGGTCGCGGATCGTACTCTTTTGCATCCATCAGAGCCATGCGAAGATTCCTTTTAAAGCGTGCGTTTGAAAAGCAATGTTGAGAACGCCAAAGTCACTGCAGCAACCGACCGGTGAGGCCACCCGGATTCAGAGCGAACGCACTCTTACTAAGAACCATTACAGACAGCTCTCACTAACGGGGCATTACGTGTCAATTCTTCAAGCGTTAACGGAGATGCGCTCAGGCTACCCGACTTCTTCTCCACCCACAATAAAGTCGGATCCGGCCGATGGTTCACAGATATCAAGAGAACGACTCCGCTGGGCGATTGAAAACCTTTTTTTGGTGGATCGATGGCGCACCCAATTTTATGGTTGCTAATGGTGCCAAATTCGCTGGCGGCACCCCAATCTTGCGTGAATTGGGGCAATGTGTACTTACTATATTTTTCTGGATGCTGTTTCCATTGAGGATCAGCATTGTACAGACCATAAGCTTCATCAAAATTGCGATGCTCGATTGCAGTAAAGAAATGATCGGCGACGTTCCATTGGCTTAGGTAGCGGAATCTGCCGCTGGGCCAGAACCATAAGATCAGGAAAATGAGGATGAGAGCGGTAGACCCCGCGAACACAGCGAGACGACGCCGAACGGGTCGCGGATCGTACTCTTTTGCATCCATCAGTGCCATGAGGGTTCCTTTAGAGCGTTCGTTTGAACAGCAATGTTGACAGCGCGAAAGCCACTACAGCGAACCCACCAAGATACAGCAGGTCAGGCCAGATTGCAGCCAGTCCAACGCCCTTGAGCAGGACTGCCTTGAAGCCTCGCACCGAATAGGTAAATGGGTCAATCCAGGCAATCCATTGCAGCCACCGGGGAAAAGCCTGGACTGGGTAAATGGCGCCGCTGGGAAAGTACAGCAGCGTGTTGAGAATGCCGAAGACAGCGCGCGGAATCAGCGGATCGTTTACACGCACCATCATGACAAACATCATGGAAATGAATGCGAATGAAGTAGCGGCGATCAACAGGAGCAACCAGAGAAAATTTGCGGGTTGAAATGTGGACCCCACGCCGGCAATCAACGATCCAAGAATCGTGAGCACTATGCCTGCGCCCATGGCCTTGAGCGCGCCTGCAACATTCAAACCCGCCACCAGCTCCAACTTGGTGATGGGCGTGACCAGATATCCTTCATGCACGCCGCGGGCCTTATCGTCGATATAAACAATGCCACCGCCGATCATAACGCTGACAAACATGGCCAGAGTGATCGAGCCGGGCAAAAGATACTTCATATATTCGATGTAGGGATAGAGCTCTACAACCTGAAGCTCAATCTGCTGGACCACGCGCGGCGAGACGTCAGGCTGGTTAAGCGCCGCCACCAATTGGGTCATCTGGTCGACGAAGGTGGAGGTCATGAAATTGTCAGTGTTATCCAGCACCAGGCCGATGTGAGGGCGGGTATGCTCATAGACATTGCGAGAAAACTGTGGAGGAATCACCAGCCCAGCATTGAGTTCGCCGCGACGAACGGCGGCGATCATGACTTGCTCGTCGGGATAAACGATGGGCTGGAAAGTGCGGGAATTACTTTGCACTGCCCGCAACGCCTCCATCACGCGGATGGCTTGTGGGCCGGTATCGTGAGAGACGATTCCGATTTTGGCGTCCTTGATCTTGCCGCCGAAGGCATTACCCAGGACAATGAGTTGCACCAGCGGAAAGACCATGGCGGCCACCATCAGGGCGGGCGAGCGAAAGAACTTTCGCAGATCGCGCTCTACGATGGCCATCATGCGACCACTCTGAAAAAAGCTGAGCACGCTTACTTGCCCCACGCCACAGGGGAGGTATAAAGCGGCGAGTCCACCATCTGGTCACGCAACTGTCTTCCGGTGAAGTGGACGAAGACGTCATCCAGCGTTGTGCTTTGCACCGTGAGCGTTTTCACCACAACATTGGAGTGGACTGCGGTCTCCACCAGCGCGGTGGTAGTGCGTGATCCGTCTTCAGTGAGAATGCGGTACATGTCCGCGCCTTCAGGCTGCACCGACTTTACTCCCGTCAGACCTTCCAACGTCTCTTGCCAGCCGGCTGGAGGATGGAGAAACTGCGCTTCAATCACGCTTGAGCCGGGAATGCTGTTTTTAAGATTGCGAGGGGTGTCGAGCGCAACGAGCTTGCCGTGATCGACAATTGCAATGCGGTCGCAAAGACGGTCGGCTTCATCCATATAGTGCGTCGTAATTAAAACTGTGAGGTTGCGCTGCTGCTTGATGCTGGTAATCATTTCCCAGACGGCGACACGGGATACAGGGTCAAGACCGGTGGTTGGCTCGTCGAGGAAGAAGATACGAGGGCGATGCACCAGACCTCGCGCGATCTCCAGTCTTCGCCGCATGCCGCCGGAAAGATTGCGCGCGGGCGCATCCCGCCACTGCGTGAGGTCAACCAACTCCAGCAGTTCGTCGATAGACTTCTCGCGGTCGGCGGCGGGAATACCGTAGAGCTTGGAGTAGATGCTCAGGTTTTCCCAGACGGTGAGGTCTCCGTCGCTGGTCATAGCCTGGGGAATTACCCCCATGGAGCGGCGCGCGGTATTTGGAGCGTTGCGGACGTCGGCGCCTTCAATAATGGCGGTGCCGGAAGTAATTTCAAGCAGGGTGGTCATCATCCGGATTAGCGTGGACTTGCCAGCGCCGTTGGGACCAAGCAGGCCGAAAATTTCGCCTTCTTCCACTGCGAAAGAGACACCGTCAACGGCGGTGAAGTTCCCGAAGCGCTTCACGATGTCAATGACTTGAATCGCGTGGGGTGCCATCAGCGGCCTTCCACTTTGGTTTTAGGAACCAGGATTTCCGCCGTCATTCCGGGGACGAGATTTTTTTTACTGTTGTCCACTTGCAGCTTGAGCGCGATCGCCTTGATGTCACGCTTGCGGCGGTTCACGTCGCGCTGCGTGGCAAAATCAGCTTCCGGCGCCTTGAAAATAACTTTGCCAGTAACGATGTCTCCCGAAGGGAGACGCACATTGAGTTTATCGCCGAGTGTGATATGGACCGCTTCGGTCTCTGGAATGGCTGCGCGCACCCACGTGTCACTCAGATCAGTGATGATTGCGATGGGCTGGCCCAGATTCACGACTTCTCCTTCGCGGGCAGCGCGAACAGTGACCACTCCATTTACGGGGGCGGTAACTTTGGTATAGCCCAGGCGCGCTTCCGCGGCTTCCAACTGCGCTTTGGCATTCAACTGCTGGGCGCGTGTGGAGGCGACATTGCTTTGCGCAGCCTGTGTCTGTCGCGTGTGCGCCTGCGCTGTTACCAAGTCTGCCTGGGCGGCGCGAGACTGGTCTTCTGCGGCATGCACCAAAGCTTCCTGCGCTTTAAGCTGGGCCGCGGCCTGGTCTGCCTGCTGCTGCGAAGCGATGCCCTGTTGGGCCAAAGCGACGGAGCGCCGCGTGTCACCCTGGATGCGCTGCAAATCCGCCTGCGCCTGAAGCAAAGTCGCCTGGGCTGCGCGCAAGCGCGCCTGGGCGTTGACGACGCCGCTGGAAGTTTCTCCGGCAGTCTGTTCTTCCGTGGCACGTGTCTGCGAAACTTGATGGCGCAGGCTGGCCAGGACTGCTTCCGCAGCCTGGCGATCGGCGGTGAGTTCCTGCGCGTCAAGCACCGCGATGGTGTCCCCGGCCTTGACTTCGCTGCCTTCATCCACTGCCAGCCGCGCAATACGTCCGCTCATCTTAGGGCTCACAACGACCTGATTGGCGTCAACCGTGCCGATCAGCACCAGATCCGATGAGTGGTCGGAGGAGAAAAAATAATAAATGGCGGCAATGACCAGCAACAGTCCCAGGAAGGCAAAGAAGCGGTTGCGCTGGCTCATGGCTTGCTGACCTTCTGCGCACCTACGGGAGTGAAAACTGCGGCGGAAATGAAATCGAGCACAGCAGCTCGGCGCGCCGCAATGCGTTCTGGAGAAGCCGGATCGCCGGCATGCATAAACTGCTGCGCGGGCATGCTGATGAAATAGAAGACGATAGTGCCGATGATCGAAGTCACGGTCTGGACGGGATCGACCTTGCGGAAATCTCCGGATGAAATGCCTTCGTCAATCAGCTTTTCCAGACGGCTATACAAGGGCTTGCCGTGGCGTTCCATGATTCGGCTGGCTGCAGGAGATAATCCCCGGCCCGCGCTTCGCATGAACTCGCGTTGCACCAGTCGCGGATATACCGGTGCGCTGGCGATGTAGTCAAAGTGGGTTTGGGCGTAGAGCAGCAATCTTGTGCGGGGAAGTAGATCGGTACGCTGCAAAACGGAGGCGACTCTTTCATGCAGGCCGGAGAAGACCTGTTCGAGGGCCGCAGCGTAGAGACCTTCTTTGTCCTTAAAGTAGTAATAGATCAGGGCTTTGTTCACGCCGGCGCGATGTGCAATCTCGTCTGTACGGGCGCCGGTATCGCCTTCATGGGCGAACTCTTCCAGCGCGGCTTTCAGGATAGCGGCGCGGGTCTTCTCAGGCTCGCCGCGAGAGCCGGATTTTCCGGATTTGATAGCAGAGGTCATTAATTAACCAGTTATTTAATTATCAAACATCGCTGGGGCATTGGCAAACAAGAATTGACAAAGCACTTTTGCGTACAAGCCACGCGCTTCTCATTGGGAGGAGCCTGCTGTGGAGTTTGTTAAAATAAAGGGTTTGCCCTTCTTATCTCGCCATACTTAGGAATTGAATGCCTGAAACCATGCTTGCCGTAGTGAAACCGGAGGCCGCGCCGGGAGCGGATGTCCGGCAGATGCCCGTTCCGGAAATTGGCCCGGATGATGTTCTGGTGAAA
>DASYKK010000446.1:0-4850 GCA_035995565.1 Candidatus Angelobacter sp. | reverse complement strand
GTTTCGAAATCGCCTACTATAATCCAGCCGTGCACAAGGCGTTTCTTATTTACAACCCAGCCTCAGGGCGGAGACGAAAGAAACGGAAGCAGGCCATCGCGGCCATAGAGGAAGTCTTGCGGGCGGCAGGCGTGGAGGTTGAGACTTGCGCGACGACTCATCTGGGCAGTGCCATCAGGCAGGTGCAGGAAGCGGTAGCCCGGGGCTTTGACACCGTAGTGGCCTGCGGTGGCGATGGCACGGCCAACGAGGTGCTGAACGGCATCATGCAGTCTCCGGCTGGCGACGTAGCATTAGGGCTGCTGCCGCTAGGCAGCGGCAACCTGCTGGCCTCAGATCTGGGACTGCCGTCTGATCCTGTCAAGGCAGCGAAAAGGCTTCTGACTTATCGGCCGCGCGAGTTTCGTCCCGGGCTGGTGTGTTCGCAGGGAGAAAATGGCCCGGAGAAGAGATATTTTTTGGTCGCTGCAGGTGTGGGAGCGGATGCCGAGTTGATGTATCGCACGGAAGTAGAAGCCAAAGAATACTGGGGACGGAATGCGTATTTTCTGGAGATGGCGCGCATGGCGTTGCACCGTCGCTATCCCATGTTTCAGGTTGAGTGGGAAGACGAAAATGGAACTCGCCAACAGGGAGCAGCCATGCTGGCAATGTGTGTGCGCGCGGGCAGATTCCCCGGCTTGCTAAGTCTGGTGAACCTGGGAACAAGTCTTCTGCGCCATGACTTCTGCCTGCTGCTGTTCCGCACCAACAAGATTCGCCGGTTCCTTTCCTACTTTGCCAGCGTGGCCACGGGGCGGAACTGGAAGGTGGAAAGCGTGGATGCGATTCATACCAAATGGTTTCGCTGCACGGCGATTCCAGGCATGCAGGCAGTGCATTCGCAGGCCGATGGCGAGCTGCTAGGGTCGCTGCCGGCGGAGTTGACCATTGAGAGCAGGCCGGTGAAGTTGTTGATGGAATGAGGAGCCGGGGTCACAGTGAAGCAGCGTCTAACGGCTCCCAGTGCGCGATCACACAGCCATCGGGCTCAGCCCCGGCTGAATAATTAACCTGAATCTTCCTTCCAGAGCGATGCCGGAGGGTGATTCTTCCGGTCTGCGTACCTTGGGCGACAAATTTCTGAAACAGCGATGCTGTCATTTGGGTTGAGGCGTCGACAATGTCATCGATGCTAAGTGTCTTTTGCAGCCCTATGCCTGACACGAGTACATGTTTTTAGTACAGGGTTGGGACAATTGACAGAAGCCCTCAAAGCAAGTCACGTCGTTGCTAAAATCCAGGGCTGATTGAGACTATTCCAAACCGCGTCCCAAACTCCGCGCGAATAAACGGCTTGATGCCCTCTCTTCCCGTCAATCGCCACTGAAGCTTGTTGCTTTCACTCTCAATTCGAATGCTGATATCGAAAAACGGACAGCACGAGTGCTCCAGCGGCGTGACCTCAGCCAGAGCATTGTAAGCGGCAGGGTTCCATGAAAATTCAAAGTCATATCCATCCGGCAATTCACGAACTGCCTCCAGCGACGATTGCAACAAAACCACCAGCTCGTGATGGCGTGCTCTTTGCTCGCTCGAGAGCGCGGTCATATCGCACGCAAATGGAGTTGGACTGCTCATTGTTGAAAAGCAAGAAGCGAACTACTACTTCGCCTGCAACCACGTCTGCGCCGTCACCTCAGGACTCAATTCGCGCAGCAAACCATTGAGCTGATCGATCACAGCTTCCGGCTGCGTGGACTTTATGTTGAACTTGAGCACGCCCCCGGGTGAAAACTGTGCGCCCTTGGACTTCGCCACGAAACGTGCCAGCCGTTCCGGCTCAATGGCAGCTTGCTCTGTGAATTTGATCGTCACTGAATCTCGCTTGCGGTCAACCGCAAGAACTCCCACGCGCTCACTCAGAAGCTTGAGCGCTGATGCAGCCAGCAGATAGCGTACCGGCGCAGGCGGCTCGCCGTAGCGATCCTGCAGTTCTTTGCGGACATCATCCAGCGCGGCTTCACTCTCTACGCCAGCCGCGCGTTTGTACATGCGCAGGCGCTGATTCTCTTCCGCGATGTACGTCGGCGGGATGCGCAGATCAATGCCAAGATTGAGCTGGGTGCTGACTTTGTCGGAAAGTTCTTCGCCCTTCAGCTCGCGGATCGCCCGGTCGAGCATGCCGGTGTACATCTCAAAGCCCACGGCATCAATGTTGCCGCTCTGCTCGCCGCCCAGCAGATTGCCGGCGCCGCGCAGTTCAAGATCGAGCGCGGCAATTTTGAATCCCGCGCCGAGATCAGAAAATTCTTTCAGCGCCGCCAATCTGCGCCGCGCCACCGGCGTAAGTTCCTGCTCCGCGGGCACCAGCAGATAGGCATACGCCCGGCGATTCGATCTGCCCACGCGTCCGCGCAGCTGATAAAGCTCAGAGAGGCCGTGGCGGTCGGCACGATTGATGATGATGGTGTTGCACAGCGGAATATCCAGGCCGTTTTCAATGATGGTGGTCGCCACCAGAATGTCGGCTTCGTGCCGGACAAACTGAAACATCACTTTTTCCAGCTCGCCTTCAGACATCTGTCCGTGGCCCACAATCACGCGAGCTTTTGGCAGCATCTCCTGCAGCTTGGCCGCAATTTCATAGATGGTTTCCACGCGGTTATGCACGAAGTATGCCTGACCGTCGCGCTCCAACTCGTGCTCCAGCGCCGACCTGACCAGCTTTTCATCGTAAGCCGCAACCACTGTCTGGATGGCCATGCGGTCTTTCGGCGGCGTTTCAATCACGCTCATGTCGCGCAGCCCCACCATCGACATATGCAGCGTGCGCGGAATCGGCGTGGCAGACATGGTGAGCACGTCAACTTCTTTCTTGAGCTGCTTGAGCCTTTCTTTGTGGCGCACGCCGAAACGCTGCTCTTCGTCCACGATAACCAGCCCCAGGTCCTGAAACTTGATGTCCTTGGAGAGAATGCGATGCGTTCCAATGACGATATCGACCTTGCCCTGCTCAATCCGCTCCATGGTTTCTTTCTGCTGTTTGGCGTTGCGGAAGCGGCTCATCATTTCAATGGTGATAGGGAACGCGGCAAAGCGGCGCTTGAAATTTTCAAAATGCTGAAAAACGAGGACTGTGGTCGGCGCCAAAACCGCTACTTGTTTGTTGTCCTGCACCGCCTTGAAGGCCGCGCGCATGGAAACTTCTGTCTTCCCGTAACCCACGTCGCCGCACAGCAGCCGGTCCATGGGCAGTGTCGACTCCATGTCGCGCTTGATGTCGGCCGTAGCGGTCAGCTGATCGTCGGTCTCGTTGAATTCAAATGCGTCCTCAAATTCTTTTTGCCATTGCGTATCGTCGGGAAAAGCGTGGCCCTGAGCGGCTTTACGTGCAGCGTAAAGCTTGAGCAGCTCGTCAGCCATATCTTTCATGGCGCTCTTTACGCGGGCTTTAGTCTTGGCCCAGGCGGTCCCGCCCAGCCGGCTCAACGGCGGATGCACGCCTTCACCCGAGCGGTATTTCTGAATCAGGTCCAGCCGCGTGAGCGGCACGTAAAGTTTTGCCGCCTCCGCGAATTCCAGCACCATGTATTCGCCGGTGATGTCGCCTTGCTCAATTTCCTTCAGGCCCTGGTACATAGCGATGCCGTGTTCCACGTGGACGACGAAGTCACCCATGGCCAGGTCACGGAAGTCCGACATGAAGGCAGCGGTCTTCGACTTGCGGCGCAAAGGCTGCTGCGGCTCGATTTCTGAATCGTCAAACAGATCGCGCGCGCCGAACATGACAAGATGAGCATCCGGCAAGGCAACACCCTCCGGCACAGTGGCGCGGACGATCGTGGTGGTAAGAAGATCGCCGGAGAAATATGCGGTTTCGTCCAGATAAGTTTCACTGCCCGGGACTGGCGTGCGCGTGCCCATCCTGAAAGGGACTTGATATTCCGTGAAAATGTCGGCCAGGCGCTCCATTTCGCCGGTGTTAGGCGCAGCAAACATCACGCGCTGGCCCTGCGCGGTGAGCTTCTTCACTTCCTCCACCATTGCCGGCACCGATCCATGAAAGCGCGAGGTCGAGTGTGCGGGAAATTCGATCAGAGATTTGTCCGGCACCTGCGGGTCGGCCAGGCCCAGGTCTTCTTCCGCGCGGGCGATACGCAAAACATTTAAATGCTCAAGACTGCCTCCAGGCAGCCGCGCTACCAGCGCGTTCCATTTATCGGGAGGAAGATAAATATCTTCCGGCGTAGCCAGCTTGCCGACAAGACTTTGCTCGTGGCGCTGCACAACTTTCTCCCACCAGTGTTCCTGCTCGGCCTCAATAGCCGTCGGCTCGTCCATGAACACGACCGCATTGGGCAACAGATCAAACAGCGTCCCCTCAGCTCCGGCATTCGCGTAAAACTCCCATCCCGGAAAGACTGCAATGCCTGTATCCGCCAGGGCATTGCGCACCGCATCTCCCTCACCTTCCAGCCGCGCGCCGGAAAGCCGTGCATGAATCTGCGTGAGCAGCTCTTCACGGACGGGCGTCTCAGAAAGGGGAAGCAGCACGACTTCATCCACGGCGGAAGCCGAGCGCTGCGTGCCGGGATCAAACTTGCGGATCGATTCAACCTCATCGCCAAAGAGCTCGATGCGCATCGGGCGATCGGCTTCAGGGGGATAGGCGTCAAAAAGGCTGCCGCGGACAGCGTATTGTCCCGGCATCTCCACCACGTCAACCTCGGAATAACCAATGGTGTTCAGGTGCTGGACCAGCTCTTCGGTATCCACCATGTCCGTGCGCCGGATGATACGCGCCAGCCCGGTGTAGTGGTCGGACGAATGCAAGCGCATGGAGGCCGCGTTGAGCGTTGTAATCACGA
>DASYKK010000445.1:0-3366 GCA_035995565.1 Candidatus Angelobacter sp. | reverse complement strand
AAAACAGCACTCCGCTTCCCCATTCGCGCCTACTGCAAGCTTCTCTAGTATGATGGTGTGCCGTGAGTTAACCCTACTCACACAGGAGGCAAGCATGAGGTTAGTGGCGCGTGTTGTTGCGACGTTGATTCTGGGGTCCCTTTTTTTGGCGCAGGCTTTTGCCGAAGATGCTGCCAAAGCTTCTGCCAACTCGACTACAAATGAGGCCAATGCCCCAAACGCGACTGCCGGCCCCACCGCCTATCTGGCGCCATTCATCCCCATGCAAACGGCCGTAGCCGCGCCAAAGACGAAGACCAATGCTGCCGGTGAAAGCTATCCCGCGGTAGATCTCTTTGTCGGATATTCCTTCGTGCGCTTCAGCACCAATGGCGGCGCCAAAGAGACGTTCAACTGGCATGGAGGTACTGCCGCTATTGCCGGGAATGTTAACCGCTGGTTCAGTCTGGTCGCCGACTTTGGCGCTTATCGCATCAAGGACTTGCCGCGCCCCGTCAATGGCAGCGCATATACATACCTCTTCGGCCCGCAATTTTCGCATCGCACTGAGCACTGGACACCCTTCGTGCATGCTCTCTTCGGCGCCGCTCGCCTGGCGGACATACAGGTCTCGACCGTTCCCAGCGGCTCCGCTTTCTTTAATCGGTCATTTTCGCAGAACTCGTTTGCCACTGCCCTCGGCGTGGGCCTGGACGGGAACTTCAATAAGCACATCGGGGTTCGTCTGTTTCAAGTTGAGTATCTAATGACCAAGTTTACCGACGGCGGTGACAACAAGCAGAACAATCTGCGCGCCTCTGCCGGATTGGTGCTGCATTTCGGCGGCAATCCCCCGCCGCCTCCGCCCAATCACCCTCCGACCGTCACGCTTACTGCTAACCCGACAAAAGTTTTTGCCGGCTCCAATGACCCCATTGTTCTTCAAGCCCAGGCGGCTGATGCGGATAATGACACGCTGAACTATAAATGGACCGCCACCGGCGGAGCCGTTGAAGGTTCCGGCGCGGAGACGCGCTGGAACTCCACTGGCGTTCAACCAGGCAAGTACACCATCACGGTTACGGTTGACGATGGCAAAGGCGGAACAGCAAATTCCTCCACTGATGTAACTGTCGAAGAGAAGCCTAATACGCCGCCCACGATTACTTGCGCGGCCAACCCGGCAACCATCACCGCGGGGCAGCGCGCCAGCATCACGGCCAACGCCACTGACGCGGATAATGACAAGCTGACATACAGCTATAAAGCCAGCGGCGGCACCGTAACAGGTACAGACGCCAACGCTCAGTTCGATTCCACCGGCCTTGCTCCGGGGAACTACACCATTACCTGCCATGTGAGCGATGGTCGCGGCGGTGAAACCGATGCCATCGCGCCGGTCACCGTGCAGGCCGCAGCGCCGACCAAAGAACAAACGCAGCTCGAACAGCGGCTCTCGCTGCATAGCATTTACTTCCCCACCGCTCAGCCAACGGAGAACAGTCCGGTTACCAGTGGATTGCTGGCCAGCCAGAAGCGTACCCTGCTGGCTCTTGCCGACGATTTCAAAAAGTATCTGGCTTTCAAGCCCGATGCTCACCTGATCCTGCAAGGCCATGCTGATCCGCGCGGCGGTCCAGAATACAACAAGAAACTTTCTGAACGCCGTGTCGAACGCACAAAGGCTTACCTCGTTAGCCAGGGTGTTTCCGCTGACGCCGTTGAAACGCAGGGCCTGGGTGAAGAACAGCCCATGAGCGCTGAGCAGGTCAAGCAAGCCATTGACCAAGATGCGAACATCACCGCCGCGCAAAAAGCGCAGCTCACTCGCAATGCCAAAGTCCTGGCTCTGGCCCAGAACCGGCGCGTTGACGTCACCATTAGCACAACGGGACAAACATCTGTCCGCGAGTTCCCCTTCAACGCTGAAGACGCTCTCAACCTGATCAACCCCAAAGGCGCGCCCGGAACCAAGAAAGCTCCGGCCAAGACAGCACCGAAAACGGGTGCACCTAAAACCGGCGCAGCCAAAAAGAAAGGTGCAGCCAAGAAGCAGTAGTATTCGGCGGGAAAAGAAAGCCAACGGAGAGACGCAGCGCGCTACTTCTCTTCTTCAAACAAACTTGCGGCAGGTCGAAAGGCCTGCCGCGTTTTTGTTAAGGACTGGGTCGCCACGTGTACCTTGGTTCGCACGAGGCGCAGAAGTTTCTATGGTAAGGTGAGTCCTCCTCCGCACTGCGGCATTTAACGGGAGCCAAAGAATTGACTTCAGGACAGGAAGTGTCTCTGCGAGCGCAAGTCGCCGTACTTCCGCCATTTCGAATTCTCGGGATGTTATTTTTTCTTTCAGGTACATCCAGCCTGATCCTAGAAACCTTATTTACACGTCTTTTGAGCTATACATTCGGGAATACGGCCTATGCAGCCAGTACAGTGCTGGCAGCCTTTCTCGGGGGACTGGCTCTGGGAGCGTACATTATCGGCAAACGGGTGGATCGGTGGCGGCCTTCTCTCCTGATTTACGGAACTCTGGAACTGGCAATTGGATGCTATGCGTTGTTCGTTCCTATGCTCTTTGCTGGACTAACGCGCGCGTATGTCGCTCTACATCATTTGTTGAACCTGGGACCAGCCGGAGCTACCATCGTCCGCTTCCTGCTAGCCACCATTGTAATTGTTGTTCCGTCAGCGCTGATGGGTGGAACTCTGCCGGCGCTGGCGCGGATGGTGGCTGCAACTCGATCTCAGTATCGTTCGGACCTGGATTGGCTGTACTCCGTGAATACTTTTGGCGCAGCCATGGGCGCACTGCTTGCGACCTACATTCTCATGCCTACGTGGGGTGTCTATGGAACACTTGGAACGGCGTTCTCGGTGAACGTCGCCATTTTTCTCTATGCCGCATGGTGGGTAAAGCGTGGTTCGCCGGGCCCGGGTACCGTGAAGACGCGTACAGTCTCCGGTGCGTTTGATTCTGGCTGGACCGGGGAAATCCCCGTTCATCTCTCGCAGGTCGGGGACGAGGAAGGGTTACTTGACGGTTTACCTGACAGAAGTGACGAGACTCCAGAAGCACATCTGATTGCCACTAGGGGGGCCCGCATTTTCCTGCTCTTCGCTGCCTTCCTGACCGGTATGATCACCCTTGCCTACGAAGTTATATGGACGCACGCCTTGGCGTTCCTGGTTGGCAACGCTGTTTATGCATTCGGTCTGATGCTGTTTACGTTTTTGTGTGGGCTCGCCGCCGGCGCCCATGCTGTATCACGCCTCGCACGCAATGACCGCACGTGGGCATGGGCCTTTGTTGTTTCCCAGATGCTTCTTGGGGCAGTAATCCTGTTGACGCTACCTCTATGGAACCACGTCCCGGAACTGTTTAACGTG
>DASYKK010000444.1:0-10162 GCA_035995565.1 Candidatus Angelobacter sp. | reverse complement strand
GTTCCATTGGCTGGGATCTTTCAGCAGGTGGAACTCGTAATCCTTCGTCGAAGAGAGAAACCCCTTGTGCTGCGTCTCGACAATCTTTACGTACCCGCGCACCGCTAAATCGACCAAAACAGAAGTAATGTCGCGCGGATCAACGCTGCCATCTATCAACGTTCCCACCTCGGCCGGACCCATTTTTTCTGGCGGTTCGTACATCGGAGCCACTGACATGCCCGGATCGGGATCGCGCCCTTTCATCCACCACATGGCAAACATCACCGCAAAAGCCCATAGCGGAAGCATGAGTATTGGATTGCTGCGGATGAACCGGAAAAAACGTGCGATCGCGTTCGGCTGGTGCAGTACGCCTTTTTCGACGTAAACATCTGCCGTTAGTCCACCGCGCATGGGCAGCGGTCCGGTGGTCGCAAAGCTGGCGCTTGGCCCTTCTACTTGCGCCATGGCCCGCTGGTTTGATCCGTACACGCCCTCAGAAGCCTGAGCGCGTAGCTTGCCGGTGGCTTCAGCCGGGAAATAGATGATCGCCGTCGCTTCCAGGATCGGCACAGGCCAGTCATTGCCGGTCACGTTCCAGTAAAACTCGTCGTGGTCTTCAAAAAACCGCGTGGCATTCTCGACCGAGTATTCAATGTTGACGGTGCGCGTTGCGTCCGCCGCGCCGGGTACATAAATCTTTAAATGGAGAAAGCCGCCGCTCGTCTTTTTCTCGACTTTGAGCTTGTTGCCGCTGTCATCTGTGATCGCGCCCACTTTGATGAACAGCGTGTAATTGGAACCCGATGGCCCGGGGTAATCCACCGGGATGTCGCGATAGATGCCGTGATACTCGCCGGAAAAAACAAAAGTGATTTGTTCTTCGATCCGCGCGGAACCATCTTCTGCCACGTGGATGTTGCTGCTAAATTTTGAGATGTGGTAGCTGCGCGCCCATGCCGGCAGGCTGCAAAGCAACGCCAGCAACACAACCGCAATCTTCCCAGCAGAGAAGGCCCGGCTTCGGGAATGATCTGTGGCTTTCACTTAGCTTAGAACTTTACGGCTACGTTTTCGCGATCCGCCGGAGTTTCCATTTCAAAGAACTGCCGCGCATGGAAGCCGAACATGCCCGCGATGATATTGGTCGGGAAAGATTGGACGCGGGTATTGAAATCGCGCACCACGGCGTTGTAGTAACGCCGTGCGTTCTGGATGTTGTCTTCAATCGAGTTGAGCGAACTCTGCAACCCGGTAAACTGCTCTGACGCTTTCAGCTCCGGATAATTTTCCGCCACGGCGAACAGGCTTTTCAGAGCGCCAGAAAGCTGCCCCTCCGCCTGGGCCTTGTCGGCCGGTGTTGTGGCTTGCATGGCCTGGGAACGAAACTTGGCAATGTTCTCAAATGTCCCCTTCTCGTGCGCGGCATAGCCTTTCACGGTTTCCACCAGGTTGGGAATCAGGTCATGGCGGCGCTTGAGTTGTACGTCGATGTCTGACCATGCAGAATCCGCGCGCACGCGCAGCTGCACCAAGCTGTTGTACATCCCGGCCAGAATAAAGATCGCGCCGACCACCAGTATCCCGATCACAATCAGAGGCGTCATGTTCTCTCCCGCTACAGCGATTTCGCAAACAATTTGAAGGTTCGAGCGGAAGTTATCACACTGAATCACCGCCGCGCAAATTGCTGGCCGGTAATAACCAATCAGATACTCCAGTTTATGGAAATTCGTAGGATTGCGAATCTCTGCCTATGAGATTCGAAATCTTGATAAGATGCTTTTCGTCCCAACGTCGGCTTTTGTCTTTTGTTTAGAGCTGGTTATGAGTTTTTCAATTTGGCATCGCTCATGCTTTGTAGAGAGGCGTGCATGATTGTTGAAGACCATTATCCCTTTGATCGTTCGGCGGCACTCCCTGCGCTTTGTTATCCCCCGGCCCATTTTGAGTTCGAGCCATAACAGTGAGGAGGAAAAGAATGAAAAGTCTGAGGTTCTGGTTTGCTTTTATCCTATGTATTAGCTTGACCACTTTCGCCCTGTTGCCTGCGGGCGCACAATCCACCGTGGCCACCGGAAGCATTCAAGGCACGGTCACCGATCCAAACGGAGCCGTTGTCCCCAATGCGGCCATCACCATCAAGAATAAAGCCACGGGACAAAGCACCAAGCTCACCAGTTCGTCGTCCGGTACATATGCTTCAGGCGCACTGATACCGGGAGAATACGAAATTCGTATCGAAGCCAAGGGGTTCCAGACTCAAGTCCTTACAGTCCCGGTACAGGTGGGCAATATAGCAAGTGGAAGTTCCAAGCTGACTTTAGGACAATCATCAGAAGTTATTGAAGTTACCGGATCCGCCGTCGCGGTAAATACAGAGCAGGCGACCGTACAGGGCGTGATTTCCACCCAGCAGATTGAAAATCTTCCCATCAACGGCCGCAATTTTCTTGATCTTGCCCAGCTTGAACCCGGCGTGCAGATTCAGGATGGCGGCAACTTCGATCCAACCAAGAATGGCTTCTCTTCCATTTCCTTTGGTGGACGCTTCGGCCGCACCGCCCGCATTGAAGTGGATGGAATTGATATTTCCGACGAAACCGTCGGCACCACCACACAGAATCTCCCTGCCAGCGCAATCTCGGAATTCCAGGTGAGCCAGTCGTCGCTTGATATGTCCACTGAGTTGACGTCATCGGGTGCCGTAAACGTTGTGACAAAATCAGGTTCAAATAGTTGGCACGGCCAGGGCTTTTATCTTTTCCGGGATCACACGATCGCCGCCAACATCGCGAATTTTGATGTTCCGTTCCAGCGCAATAACTTCGGCGGTTCCCTCGGTGGTCCAATCTTCAAGAACAAGCTGTTCTTCTTCCTGGATGCCGAAAGATTGAAGCAGGACCAGATTGAAACCGTGGCCAGCAGCGGACCGTTCACTTCGGTCACGGGAGGGTTCAATTCACCTTTCCGCGATACCGAGGGCGTGGCCAAGCTGGACTGGACCATAAGCGACAGGGTCAAGGCTTTCTATCGCTTCTCTTACGAGCAAAACCACAGCACCAAGGGCTTTATTCCAAACAGCTTTCAGCCTTTCACTAATGTTAACAACACGCCGGTGCATGCCGCAGGTGTGGATTTCCAGACCGGGTCCTTCACACACGCCTTGCGCTTCGGCTTTACCAAGTTTCGCAATGGCATCACCGATGCCACCAAGTCCGGCATATTTAATCCGGCTCCTGACCTCAGCATCACTATTGGCCCCAGCCTGACCTGTCTCGCCGGCGGAGTGGATTCGTTCTGCTCTGGCAGCAACCTGCTGGCTCCGCAAAAAACATACCAGCAGAACACACAGGTAAAATACGACGGCAGCAAGACCATCCGCTCGCACATACTGCGCTATGGGTTCGGCTACAACCATATTCAGGGCGGCGGCTTCGCCAAGTTCTTTGCCTTAGCCCCAACCGTGAACACCGTGAGTCCAGTTGTTTGCGGAGCTGTTACCACGAATTGTGTTGCCAATATCTTTCCGGGAGGGACTGCAAACCCGCTGAACTACCCTGCTTCGCTTGTTTTTATGGGGAACGGCCAGGGCTTCTCCTCAGAAAAGCCAGCGTTCGGCCTTCCCGCCGGTGGATTGGGACCAGACAATCGCATTCAGGCTTACATCGGCGATTCCTGGAAGGCGCTACCCAACCTGACGCTGACTTACGGTGTACGCTACGTGCATGACACCGGCCGCACCGACTCCGATATCCCGCCCATTCCATGTTCGCAACTGGATCCAGCGCTTGCCGCGAGCCTTGCCTCTGGTGGGACGCCTTGTAACGGCAACATTCTCGATCTTTGGGGTCAGGGACTCGGCAACAGGGTTCGCGTCCCCGAACACAATTTTGGTCCAACGGTTGGAATAGCTTGGGATCCAACCAGCACCGGCAAGACGGTCATTCGCGCCGGCGCTGGCCTCTACTATGAGAACTCCATCTTCAATAACAACCTATTCAACCGTCCAGGCCGCCTCGCTCAAGGGCTTTTCCTGGCTGAACAGGCACCCTGCGCCGGAGGCGCTCCCAACCCTGGTTTCGTTATGCCTGGTGGGGCACCCGTACCGGTGAACCTTGCGGCCGTCTGTGGTCAGCCCATGGGCGCTGTTCATTCTCAGCTGGCCCAGTTGCAAGCGGCTTATCAGGCAGCGACCTTGGCGGTTGGCCCGGCAAGTAATGCCGCATTTATTGGTAACACTTTAGCGGCCGGCGGCGGCATCACCGGCATCAACATGTTTGCTCCCAACTACCGGACCCCCCGTTCCGTGCAGATGAACATTGGCTTCGAACATCAGCTGGGTAAAGGCATCGTTTGGAGCGCCGACTACTTGAGGAACGTTGGTACGCATACCCTGCTTGCCATCGACGTGAATCACGTGGGCGACGTGCGATTCTTCAACAAGTCAATTGCTCAAACAGCGATTAACAATACCATCACTGCTTGTGGTGGTGGAGCTGTTACGGTTAACGACGTTATCTCCCATTGCCCGGGCCTGCACGGGGCCATCAGTCCTACCAATCCAACAAATGGCGC
Source organism: Candidatus Angelobacter sp. (assembly GCA_035995565.1). Taxonomy (GTDB): domain Bacteria; phylum Acidobacteriota; class Terriglobia; order Terriglobales; family Acidobacteriaceae; genus Angelobacter. Next base: position 5,602 of record DASYKK010000444.1, on the reverse strand, counting down.
TAGCATCGCCGATTTTGCCGGCAACGGCCTGACTTCGGGTGCAGATCTATGTGGTGGTTTTGCCTGTCCTCAAGCTGCGTTCGCCGGACAGAATCCCAATCTGGGCGTGAACCAGATGCTCTTCCCGGGAGGAAGATCAGTCTACAATGCCTTGGAAACATCACTCAAGGCTAACGTTCACAACCCGTTTTCGGGTGTGAAATCCATGAACTTGGTGGTGTCCTACGCGTTGTCGCGGTCTCAAGGCTCGGCACAGGATCTGGATTTTGTGAACACGGCGGTTGATAACAATCGGCCCAATGGATTTCTTGGTCCCAATGGCCTTGATCGTACCCACCAATTTTCCTTTGGCGGCACGGTTGACGTCCCCGGAGGCTTCCGTTTCGGCGCCGTCGGGCACGTATATAGTCCTCTTCCGGCAAATATGGTCCTGCCCGGAGGCGGCGCGGGCGGCATCTTTATCAGCGATGCCACCGGTGACGGTTCTGGTGATGGCAGCGCCGTCTATCCCGCCGGCGACCTGGCTCCTGGCACTAAGCTGGGCGCTTTTGGCCGTTCCGTGAAACTAAATGATCTGGCCGGTTTCATTTCCAACTACAACACCAACGTAGCCGGAGGAGCAACTCCAGCCGGACAAGCCCTGATCAGCAATGGCTTGATGACCCTCGCGCAACTTCAAGCCTTGGGCGGCGTTTTTCAGCAACTGGCGGCGCCACCTCCGGGTCAGGTCGGGCTGGGATGGCTGAAAACGTTCGATCTGAAATTCAGCTATCCGCGCAAATTCGGTGAGCACTTTGGGCTTGAACCCAGCGTCTCCGTGTTCAACGCCTTTAACAATGCCAACTTTGATCTGCCGAATGCTCCTATCAGTGGTGTCTTGAACCTGGCGAGTGCAGCTTGCGATGTCACTACCACGCCTCACACCAACTGCAGTGGTTCCATCAACAGTACTACCAGCTTGGAACACAATAGCAACCGTGTCCGGCCCGGCTCCGGTGTATTCGACTTAGGCGCGCCGCGCGTCTTTGAATTCGGCTTGAAGTTGTCGTTCTAGCGGACCTAAAGAGGTCGTTGCTTTTTCCTGCCGCTGTGTTCGCAAGAACACAGCGGTTTTTCGTTCTAATGAAAGCAAGCCCAGAACATGGAATCCCCGGCGCGATAGCACCTACAATCTTTACAATGCAGAATACAAAGTCTTTCAGTCTCATACTCGTCCTGGTACTCTCGTCTTCCTTCGTGGCCGCCCAGGAAAGCTTGAGCCAGACCACCCGCTCGTCCCAATCCGCTGATTCTTCCCGCCCTACGCCAACTCCCACTCCTGAGGCTCGTAAGCGGCGCTCGGTTCCCGAAGTTGAAGACGCCATGGCCAAAGGGCAAGACCTGCTTTTTAAGCAGCATGACGCCCGCGCCAGTATTGACGAATTCAAGCGTGCCGCAAAACTCGATCCCTGGTACGGAAAGGCCTATATGCTGCTCGGCCTTGCGCAAATGCAACTGCAGAAATGGAGTGACGCGCAGTGGGCCTTTGAAGAAGCGGCCAAGGTCGAGCCCGGCAATGCCAAAGCGTATCTGGGCGCAGGCTCCGCTCTGAACGAGCTGAAGAATTATTCAGAAGCGCAGAAAGCCCTGCAACACAGTTTGGAAATTCGCCCGGACTCCGCTGAAGCGCATTATGAACTGGCCCGCACCCTGTGGGGCTTGGGCAAATTGCAGGCCGCTGAACCGCATGTGCGTGAGGCGATTGAACTCAATAAGGACTATGCCGGGCCGCACGCGCTGATGGGAAATATTTATCTCCAGCGCGAAGACGCGGAAGCCGCGTTAGCGGAATTCGAGGAATGCCTTCGTCTGGATCCCCAGGGAAGCTTTGCGCCTTCAGCCAAAGAAATTATCGCCCAGCTGAAAAAGGCGCTGGGCAAATAACAAATGATCTTGCCATCGCCAGTTATCGACGTGACTGACACTTTGACAGCTCACCTCATGGCTAGGGTGTTCATCTGAAGTCGACCGTTATTGGCACCCAGAAATGGCGGTTGCTTGCGTGTCCCAGTTGTACATCCTGTTCCAAATCGTAACTATTTGGTAATATCTCTGCACTAATTCCTGATTTCGGGCCTGTAAACCCGCGAGCCCCGTCCACAATGAGCTCCGCCGTTTTTCCAAAGCGACGCGAAATGCCCGGCAAGAGAGCCTTGCCGATCCTCACCTATTTTGCGGAAGACGCTGTTGCCGCCAGGTACTTTATTAGCGTGCAGCGCTTTCGTCGGCTGCTTTTCAGCGAGCTTCCCGAAAATGACGCTGCCGGCGAGCGAATTGTCCTGCTTTCCAAAGAGGATCTGGTAGAGCGGCATTACAACGAGCTGCGGGTCCCCAATACTCGTGTTTTGGCGCTGACAAATTCACGCTTCAAAGATCCGCGCAATGACGGCGCTATTTACGCCTATCTGCCGTCTGACATTCCTGAAGCGCTATTGGAACGCATGGCCGATAATGCACTCGACCATATTCATCTGGTTCACACCCGGCATGAAGTCAACCAGAAGCTGGCCGATGCCAGCCAGGAAATTCATGGACTGAATCAGATCGGCATGGCGCTCTCCGCCGAACACAACCCGGGCAAGCTTCTGGAACTCATCCTCACTAAGTCCCGCGAATTTACCAGCAGTGACGCTGGCTCTGTTTATCTGGTGGAAAATGTTGGGAATGGGCACGAGCAGTCGCTCTTGTTTGCTCCCGGCCAGCACGTATCGCCGGTGCCGCAGAAAGAGCCGCAGGAACAATTGCGGTTCAAGCTGGCGCAGAACGATACCGTGGCCGTACCGTTCCGCGAAGTCGCCATCAACATTGATGAAAAATCCATCGCAGGTTACGTGGCCCTGACCGGCGAGATCGTAAACATTGAAGATGCTTACCATCTTCCCGCGGACGTTCCTTATTCCATCAATCGCAAGTTTGACGAGGATTCAGGCTACCGGACCAAGTCAATTCTGGCGGTGCCGATCCGCAATCAGAAAGATAAGATCATTGCGGTGCTTCAGCTGATCAATGCCAAGCGTGACTTTTCCGCCCGTCTGGCTTCGTATGACGCAGTAGATCAGCAAGTGCTCGCCTTTTCACCGCGACAGCAGGAAATTGTGCAATCGCTTGCCGGGCAGGCCGCCGTGGCGCTGGAGAACAGCCAGTTGTATGACTCCATCCAGCGTCTCTTTGAAGGTTTTGTGCGTGCCGCCGTCACGGCAATTGAAACCCGCGACCCCGCAACTTCCGGCCACTCTTTCCGCGTGGCCAACCTGACCGTCGCGCTGGCGGAGGCGGTGGACCGCGCGGACATCGGTCCCTACGCCGGTGTGCAATTCTCCCGCGACCAGATGCGCGAAATCCGCTACGCCAGTTTGCTGCACGATTTCGGCAAGGTAGGCGTACGCGAAGAAGTTCTGGTCAAGGCCAAGAAACTGTATCCAGCCCAGCTTGAAGTCATCAAACAGCGGTTTGGGCTGGTCCGGCGCACGCTCCAAAATGAAAGCCTCAAATTACGCATGGACTTTCTGTTGCAGAACGGAAACGAGAAATTTCTGGCTGCGCAAAAGGATTTTGATGCTCGGCTGAGTGATCAGTTGCGCCAGGTGGATGAGTACGCGGAAGCGATTGTCTGGGCCAACGAACCTACAGTGCTTCCCGAAGGCAATTTTGACCAGCTGATGCAGATCGCGAATCTTCAGTATGAAGATCTGAGTGGCAAGAAGCGGCCCATTCTCTCGCTGGAAGAGGTGCAGATGCTTTCCATCCGCAAGGGCTCGCTGGACGAAGAAGAGCGTCTTCAGATTGAATCGCACGTGCTGCACACCCTCAGCTTCCTGCAACAGATTCCCTGGACCAATGAACTGCGCAACGTGCCGGAGATCGCGCGCGGCCACCATGAGAAGTTGAATGGCACCGGCTATCCCTACAAATTGCTGGCACCGGAGATTCCCGTTCAGACACGCATGATGACCATCTCTGATATTTTCGACGCGCTTGCGGCTGCCGACCGACCTTACAAGAAGGCCGTTTCCATTGAACGAGCGCTGGAAATCCTGGAGCTGTCCGTGGATGACGGCGAACTGGATCCCGGACTGTTTGAGATTTTTCTGTCCGCCAAAATCTTCGAGCGCTGGAAAGTCGAGCCGCGCGCCTACTGAGTTTCGCTCGCTGGCCGCGGCAAAATTGCAGTAAACTCACTATTACCCATGAAAGAGTTTTACATTTGTGACTGTGTTCGTTTTGAAAACCAGGTGGTTACCACCTCGTTTCTCGTTGTCTCCAAGCAGGCTAAGCCAAAAAAAAGTGGCGAGCTTTATCTGGCGCTGACCCTGGCAGACCGCAGCGGCCATCTGGACGCCAAGATGTGGGACAACGTTGCCGACCACATCAACTCCTTCGAGCAGGATGATTTCGTAAAAGTTCGAGGGCTGCTCAACAAGTTCAACGGCCGCTTCCAGCTTACAGTCCATAAAGTCCGTTCCATGGAGGAATCAGAGGTTGATTTTGCCGACTACCTGCCCCGCACGACCAAAGATATCGGCGAGCTTTGGCAGACCGTGCGGGACTTTGTGGACGGATTTCAGGATCAGCACTTGCAGGCGCTGGTGCGCGCTTTCATGGCCGACCCCGAAATCGAACACGCTTATAAAAATGCGCCCGCGGCCAAAACGCTGCACCATGCCTTTATCGGCGGGCTGCTGGACCACGTGGTTTCTCTGTTCAAGCTGTGCGACCTGGCTTGCCGCAACTACCCGGAGACCATCAATCGCGACCTGCTTTTGACCGGCGCGTTTCTGCATGACATCGGCAAGATCCATGAGCTGACTTTTGCGCGCTCATTTACCTACACAACGCGCGGCCAGCTGCTGGGGCACATGATCATCGAACTGGAAATGCTGCAGCAGAAGATTGCCCAGGTGCCAGGATTCCCTGCCGAATACAAGACGCTGATCGAACACCTCATCATCAGTCATCACGGCAAGTATGAGTTTGGCAGCCCCAAGATGCCCATGTTCCCTGAAGCGCTCATGCTCCATTACCTTGACGACCTCGATTCAAAAATGGAGAGTATGCGGGCTCACTTTCAACGTGAACCGCAGGCGGAGTGGACGACTTACAATGCCAGCCTGGCGCGTCCCCTGCTCAACTCAAAAGCTTTCCTGGAAAAAATAAGCGCCGGAGCCGGATCCGCGCCAGACGTTCAGTCAGACACTTCACCTGCCGCAACCGAGCCTGAACCCGCGGTGACAGAAAACTCCAGGGCCGCGACGGCCAAAGAGGAATAGTTTGCAGTTGAAGGGCTATAATTTCACCAGAGACACGCAAGTGTCGACGAGGGGGTTTCTTTGAAAGCTACGCGCATGTTGTACGTTGTGGCGCTACTCACGCTGTGTTTTGTCATGGGTTGTGCCAGCAAGCCGGCTACACCGGCATCATCCACTGAAAATCCTGGCGCTGCTCCCGATAATGCAGCAAGCGGAGCTGCCGGCAGCAAATCGGCAACAGGCAAGCCTGTTGCAAGTAAGCCAGTTGCGCAAACCATCACGATCCCGGCAGGGACAGTAATCACCGTTCGTCTGGG
>DASYKK010000443.1:0-5087 GCA_035995565.1 Candidatus Angelobacter sp. | reverse complement strand
GGGTCTGCGCCGTCTTCCACCATGCTCAGATATTCGTGAATCACTCGCATCACGTTCAAAAGCTGGCGCTTGTATTCATGAATACGTTTTACCTGGACGTCAAACATCGAGTGCGGATCAATGACCACGGCGGTGGTGTTAAAGACCTCGCGCGCCAGCTTTTCTTTGTTGTGATGTTTGATGTCGCGGAATTCCTGGCGGAAGCCGGGATCGCCCGCGCCTTTTTCGATTGCGCGCACTTGCTCAAGGTCGGTAATCCATTCTTCCCCAACGGTGCGCGTAAGCAATGCGGAGAGGCCGGCATTAGCTTTCAATATCCAGCGCCGCGGCGCTACGCCGTTGGTCTTGTTGCTGAAGCGCTCCGGCCAGAGCTGGGCAAAGTCCGGCACCAGCGCACTCTTGATCAGATCAGAGTGAAGCCGGGAAACCCCGTTGATCGCATGGCTCCCAACAATCGCCAGGTTAGCCATGCGCACATGCTTTTCCGGCCCTTCTTCAATGATCGACATGCGCCGCTGGCGTTCAATATCTCCTGGCCAGCTGCGCGCCACGGTGCGCAGAAACTGATGGTTGATGCCGAAGATGATCTCCGTGTGCCGAGGCAGAACGCGCTCGATCAGCGAAACAGGCCATTTTTCCAGCGCTTCCGGCAGCAGCGTGTGGTTGGTGTAGCCGAGCGTGGCCACCGTTAGCTCCCAGGCGTGTTCCCAATCGAGTGAGTTCTCGTCGACCAGAAGGCGCATCAACTCAGCCACGGACAGGCTGGGATGCGTGTCATTCATCTGGATGGCGACCTTGGCGGGAAGATCGTCAAAGCCGGCGTGTGTGGACATGTAATGGCGCAGGATGTCGCGCAACGCGCAGGCCACCAGAAAATATTCCTGGTTCAGCCGCAGCTCCTTGCCGGAGAGCACGGAATCAGAGGGATACAGGACGCGCGAAATATTTTCCGAGGCAATCTTCTGCTCAACCGCACGGATGTAGTCGCCGCGATTGAAAATCTCAATGTCAAAGTCTTCAGAAGCGCGCGCCGTGAACAGGCGCAGGAAGTTTACGGTATCGCCGCCATAGCCGGCCACCGGCATGTCATTGGGCACGCCAACGACGATCCTGCTGTCCACCCAGCTTTGCCGCCGGTTGCCGTGCGAATCGCGCGATGATTGCAGCCGCCCGTACATAGGAACCGTGCAGAAATCCTGCGGGCGCTCGATGTAAAATGGCGTTCCCTCAGACTTCCACTGATCCGGCTTTTCCCGCTGGAAGCCGCCAACAATCTCCTGCTTGAACATGCCGTACTCGTAGTCGATGCCGTATCCAAAACCGGGCATGCCCATGGTGGCCAGGGATTCCAGAAAGCAAGCGGCCAGGCGTCCCAGTCCGCCATTGCCCAGGCCGGCGTCTGGCTCCACTTCCAGAACGTCTTCCAGCCTCACGCCAAATTCGGCCAGCACCGCTCGGCACTGCTCACCCAGACCAAGATTGCACAGATTGTCGCTGAGCCAGCGGCCCATCAGAAATTCCATGGAGATGTAGCCGAGGCGCTTGACGTTCGCTTCGCGATAACGCCGCTCCGTTTTGAGCAGGCCATCGATCAGGTAATCGCGAATGGTAAGTGAGAGGGGCTTGAAAAGCTCGCGGGGAACAAGATCGCCTCCGGGGCGAGCGAGCGCGTAATGAATGTGCCGCAGGATGGACTCACGCAGCGGTTCCGGGTTGAACCGTGTTCCGGTTAATAAATCAGCGGACATTCTGGATCTTTGGATGCACGTCCCTTGCCACCGAGGGTACACGACACCTCATTTAGTATTGCACAGCGAGCGCTGGAAGCGCACTCAGGTGAAATAGTGAAATACCTAATAAGGTGAATAGGGTTTTCTTCTACGTAAGAACCGGGTGTTTGCGGTGCCAATCCGTCTGGCTCTGGAAAATGCGCGCCGCTTGAACGACCTTCGCGTCATCGAGCGCGCGAGCGACAAACTGAATGCCCACCGGCAGGCCGTGTTGGCCAAAGCCGCAAGGCACGCTGATCGCTGGCAGCCCGCAGATATTCCCAATGCCGCCAATGGGATCAGCAAAGGTCAGCGCTTCGTCCAGGTTGGCATCGAGCTTGCTGGCGGTCACGGGAAGCGAGGCCGTAGCCAGAACGTCAACGTGATTAAAGATTTCATCCATCTTTACCTGCAGAACGGCGCGAATGCGCTGGGCCAGGATAAAGTCTGAGGCGCTGATCTCTTCATTCATGTAGCCGCCAATCTTGCCCAGCGGATCGGTCAGCTCGGCCACGCGTCCGGACTGGATGAGCGTGCGAAACGCCGTTGCGCCTTCGACAGAAACTACAAGTCCAGCGGCGGTCTCCCATGGACCTTCAGGCAAGGTGGTGTTGCTGAGCGCGATGGATGGACTCTTTTCCAGCGCCTGCCGTGCTGCCATCACGGCTTGATTTACTTCCGGTGAAATTTCTTTCCACTGGTTTACCAGCCAGCCAACGCGCAGCTTGCCCTTAACTTCACCCGCGCCGGTATATTTTGCGGCGGTTTCCGGCAGCGAGCCCAGGTCTTCTGCATCGTGTCCGGAAATTACTTTCAGGACCAGGTCGCAATCATCGGCGCTGCGGGTAATGGGGCCAATCTTGTCCATGGTGTAAGAAAGCGCCATGGCTCCGCTACGGCTCACTCGTCCGTACGTGGGCCGCAGGCCGCTAAGCCCGCAAAATCCTGAGGGACAAATGATCGATCCCCAAGTCTCGGTGCCGATGGCAAAGGCCGCCAGTCCTGCGCTGGCAATAGCGGCAGAACCGCTCGACGACCCACAAGTCCAGTAATCGGGGTTCCACGGATTTTTGGCTGCGCCAGTGGCTGACGCTGAAGCATAGCGGTATCCCATGCCGCCCGCCAGTTCGATCATGGCCGCCTTGCCCAGCAGCACCGCGCCGGCAGCTTCCAGCTTCTTGATGACCGCAGCGTCGTAGTCAAAGCGCTGGTCAGAGTAAGGCCGTGCACCCCAGCCGGTGGGATAGCCTTTTACCGCGAGCAGATCTTTGGCAGCATACGGAATACCATGCAGCGGGCCGCGGTATTTTCCCGCAGCGATTTCTTTTTCCGCCGCATGCGCCTGCTTCAGTGCCAGATCAGGCGTGAGAGTGGCATAAGCATTCAGCTTCTTGCCGATGGTGCGGCTTCGATCCAGGTAGCTTTCCGCCAACGCGACCGGCGAAAGCTGCCCTGCGTGAATGCGCTTGGAGAGTTCCGTGACAGAGAGAAAGAGAATATCTTCGTTGAGCATTTATTTCTTCTCTTTCTGGGACTCGGCTTTGATTGGTTTGATCGCGGCAGATTTTTCTTCGGACCGGTAGGCGCGGAAAGCGTCAGCTGGCTGGTCGCCATTTTCCAGTTTGAAAGCGCGCATCTTTTCCAGGCCCTCTTGAGATTCGGCCATGATGCGGCGGATATCAACCTTCTGTTCGTCGCTCAAGCGATCGCCATATTTGCGGAAGATGGATGCGACTTTCATCTCAACCTCGGCCTGGGCGGCAGGAGAAAGTTTGGCCATTGCCGTCCGGATCTTTCCTTCCGGAGACGAATCACCTGCGGTCACGGCGGTTTGGGCCAAAACATCGATCGGCAGGGCGTTTCCTTTTGAAATCAGTGCTGTAGTGGCAGCTGCGGCCGCGCCCAAGGCAAACTGGCGGCGGCCCAGCAAGAATTTGGGCATCCCGTCTTCTCCGGTTTAATAAGTGGTAAGCCGGGAAGATTACATGAACCGTGTCTTCATGGTCAAACCCCGGCGTCAAACACCGCGGCAGGAACTTGCATCCTAATAAAGGCCGCTCGTCTCAGTTCATACTCACGGATGGTTTGCTCATGGCACGCTGGATCGCTTTCGATCAGGATACGACTTCCATTCTTCGATCTACCCTGAAGCAGGGAACAAGGATTGACACACTTCTACGCGGGCCGGTGGACTACGCGCTGGCCAGACCAAGCGCGGTGATTGCCGTGCTCCCGGCAGGCGGTGGCGACGGGCTAGGTATCGCAATATTTCGGCGGGTGCGGGCCGCTGTCGCGCAACGTGCTGCAACGGAGCAGTTCCATAACTTTACCCCCGCTCAACCTGGAGCCCATAAGGCTTCCACACGGGCTGGCGGCTTCCTGGGGCTGCGCGACGAAGCGGTCTTTGAGGATGAAAAGCCGCAGGAGAAACAGGGTTGGTGGCGGAAGTTCTGGAATGAATGATCTGAAATCCCGAATCCCGCGCTAGCCGGGTGAAGGGATCTCTCGCTTCGCTCGGAACGTTAAAAACAGGTTTCGTGAGAACGCCTTGATACGGCATGTCAGATAGAAGTATCCACGGGATCCTTCGACTCCGCGCCTGTCGCTACTTTCACCAATCAGATTTTCGCCGCGCTCCGCTCAGGATGACAGCTCTAAACTTTTGAACTAACCCGTTGACGACTACACTGATAGTTGAACCTTGGCCAGGCATTTCAGATACCAGGCATTTCAGATTTCAGATACCAGGCATTTCAAATTGTCGACGGTTCCGTTTTTAAAAGGAGTAGCAATGCAAAAACGCAAACTTGGAAAAAGCAATCTGGAAGTCTCAGCCATTGGGCTGGGCTGCATGGGCATGAGCTTCGGCTTCGGCCCTGCCATGGACAAGAAGGAAGGGATCTCGCTGATTCGGGCGGCAGTCGAACGCGGCGTCACATTCTTTGATACCGCCGAAGTCTACGGTCCATTCACCAACGAAGAGTTGGTGGGCGAAGCACTTGCACCCGTCCGGAGTCAGGTCAAGATCGCCACCAAATTCGGATTCAAGATCGATCCTAAGACGGGGCAGAACCTGGGGTCGGTGGACAGCCGGCCGGAACACATCAAGGAAGTGGCCGAAGCATCACTTAAGCGGCTCAGGACCGATGTCATCGATCTGTTCTATCAACACCGAGTTGATCCCAACGTACCGATTGAGGATGTGGCAGGCGCGGTGAAGGACTTGATTCAGCAAGGCAAAGTCAAGCACTTCGGCCTGTCTGAAGCAGGCGTGCAAGTGATCCGTCGCGCACATGCGGTGCAGCCCGTCACGGCACT
>DASYKK010000442.1:0-6957 GCA_035995565.1 Candidatus Angelobacter sp. | reverse complement strand
GCCGCGGATCTTGGCACAAATGAAGGCGCGCAGAAATTGATCGCGCAGGTGCCTGACGCCGACATTCTCATCAACAATCTCGGCATCTTCGAGCCGAAGCCGTTCTTCGACATTCCAGATGAAGACTGGGATCGTTTCTTCCGCGTTAACGTGCTCAGCGGCGTTCGGCTGGCGCGGCATTACACGCGAGGCATGGTCACGCGCAAATGGGGACGTGTGATCTTCATCTCCAGTGAGTCAGCCGTCCAGATTCCAGCGGAAATGATTCACTACGGAATGACGAAGACAGCCCAGCTTGCGGTTTCTCGCGGCCTGGCGGAGACGGTGGCCAGCACCGGCGTTACCGTAAATGCCGTGCTGCCCGGCCCAACCCGCTCTGAGGGCGTGGAAAAATTTGTCGAGCAGGTCGGTAAGCAATCGGGCAAAAATTTTGAGCAGATGGAAAAAGATTTTTTCCGGACAATGCGCCCGTCGTCACTGCTCAAGCGTTTTGCCACGAATGAAGAGGTCGCGAATATGGTGGTCTATCTTGCTTCCGAGCAGGCTTCCGCCACCACCGGCGCGGCTGTGCGTGTGGATGGGGGCGTGGTGAGAGCAATCGTTTAGAGCTGTCCCAATACTTATTTCAACCGTTTCAAGTCCCTCTTTGTGAATCGAGGCCGGTGTCTGCGCCGTCTAACGTGTAGGATCAATTCGGCGGCTTCTCCCCTCGTAAAGGACTCATTAACAGGTTGCGCTCCCGGCTCATTGTCTTTGTCAGCATCGTACAGGTCATTCTTTTTCTTGCGCACTGCTTCGTATATGCCACGGTCGCCTATTTCTGGGGTGGCTGGGCAACATCGTGGGAAGTGAAGCTGGCCTTTGCTCTGCTTTCAGTTAGCTTTGTGGCAGCGTCATTGCGCGGCTGGTATTCATATCACCCTTTAGTGCGCTCCTGGTATTTGCTCTCTGCCATCTGGCTGGGATTTGCCAGCTTTTTCATGCTTGCGTCGGGTGTGAGCTGGATCGTTTATGGCTTGAGCGCTGCCGCCGGTTTAGGCTGGCGCCCGGAGTGGATTGCCGATGCGGCCTTCGCCGCCGCCGTGGCGGCTGGTCTTACTGCCTTGCTGAACGCAGCATGGCCTCGCGTGGTGCGCATCACCGTCGCGCTGCCGAACCTGCCTCCACAGTGGCGCGGACGAACTGCGGCCCTGGTCAGCGATCTGCATCTGGGACATGTACGCAATGGCCGCTTTGTTAGACGCGTGGTAAACAGGCTTCTGGCGCTTCAGTCGGATATCGTTTTCATTGCGGGCGATCTTTACGATGGCGTCGCTGCCGACTTTGAAAACCTGGCGCGGCCATGGAGTGATTTGGTTTCGTCTCCTCAGGCGGCAGCGCTGGGCGTGTATTACATTGCCGGCAATCATGAAGAGTTCTACCGTAATGCCGAATATCTGCCCCCGCTGCTGCGGAGCGGCGTTCAGGTCTTGAACAACGAAAAAGTTGAAGTGGATGGACTGCAAGTTATCGGCGTGCATTACCGTGACGCGGTTGATCCCGAACCGTACCGAAAAATCCTTCGAGACATGCGGCTCGATCGCGGACGCGCCAGCGTTCTGCTGCTGCATGCTCCAGTGCGCCTGCCCATCAGCGAAGAAGAGGGAATTTCATTTCAGCTCTCAGGCCACACCCATGGCGGCCAGATCTTTCCCTGGACGATGATCGCAAAACGCGTCTGGCGCAAATTCAATCATGGCCTCCAGCGGTTCGGGAGTTTGCAGGTTTTTACCACGTACGGAACCGGCACCTGGGGTCCGCCGTTGCGGCTGGGAACGCGGCCAGAAATCGTGCTGATCACGTTCGTGTGAAGGCGGCCACAGGTGTGCCCTCGCTGCGCTCGAGCCTTCCAAAAAACTGACTGCCAGCCGCAGCGTGCTCTATACTTATCCGGCATGCCTGCTTACAAACGCATTCTTCTCAAACTCTCTGGTGAAGCGCTGGCCGGGGACAAAGGTTTTGGGGTTGAAACCGCCCGCATCCATTCCATAGCCGGCGAGATCAAAGAAGTTCACGAACTTGGGGTCGAGATCGCATTGGTCGTCGGCGGCGGAAACTTTTTCCGCGGCGTAGCCGAGCAGGCGCGCGATATGGACCGCGTCTCCGCCGATCACATGGGCATGCTGGCCACGGTGATCAACTCTCTGGCATTGCAGGATGCGCTGGAAAAGCAGAACGTGCACACCAGGGTGATGTCGGCGCTGGAAATGAACCAGGTGGCTGAGCCGTTCATCCGACGCAGAGCGCTCCGGCACATGGAAAAGGGCCGGGTAGTGATTTTTGCCGGCGGCACCGGCAATCCCTATTTCTCTACCGATACCGCGGCGTCACTTCGCGCCATGGAGATCAAGGCTGACGTGATCATGAAAGCCACTAAAGTAAACGGCATTTACGACGCCGATCCAAAACTGGTGAGCACCGCCACGATGATTGAATCCATCAGCTATCTTGACGTGCTCAAACGCGGACTGCGCGTGATGGATGCCACCGCAATCTCTTTATGTCAGGAAAACAGCCTGCCCATCGTAATTTTCAATCTGAATGTCCATGGCAATATCAAACGCGTAGTCACAGGCGAAAGAGTGGGGTCGCTGGTTACGGCGTAGTGGATCCCCGTTAAAGGATCCGGGAAACGATCTTCAGGAAAACACCCAGCAGCAGCAGGCAGAAACCGCCAATAAACAGCCGCGCCATCCATATTCTTCCATTGCCTTTGGCGACCAGCGAAAGAAACAGCGCGACGAACCACATCAATAAAGCAAGTTTCAGGAGCACTAGCGCGGATTATACAGCTAAGAGCCACTCACATCGGCGTTCAAAGAAAGCGGAGTTACTCGCACAACGCGGTTGAGCAACGGCTTACTCACCGCGCAGCGCCCACGTTTTGCCGCCGTCCGCGCTTGACCAGGATTGGTTGTCAGAAGTCTTTACCTGCACGCTCATCGTGCCCGCAATAATGCTTACAATCGTGCCGCTGGCGTTGTCGCCCAGCTTTATGGTCTCCCAGGTCTGGCCGCCATCGCGTGAATGGATCAGGGAAGCATGGCTGCCGCCGGCCCAAACGTCATTCCCGCGGGCATTTACGAAGGAGAATTCCATTGTGCCGCTGGCGATCGGATAAGCGTCTTCCCATTGCGATGGGCCGGAAGACTTCATGAGCTTGCCGCCAGCGACCTTCCACATCGGCGACGCAGAATCAATTGACCGGTGGCTTGATGGAGCCATGGCAGTAGCGCTCAGCGAACCGGATGCGGCGAAACTGTCAACGTCCGCTCTGGTCGGCGCTGCCGAAATCTCAGCAGACTGGCTCTTTTCCATAGCGCTGCTAAACATGCCTGGGCCGCCCAATGCGCTGTTGTTGAGATTGTAGGCGCGGAGCGCGGGACTTCCCACAGGCGGATGGAAATGGAGCGATCGAGCAGTGGACTGAACAATCTTGCCGAAGGCCCATCCCGAATGTTCCTGCGGCGGAGTTGGCGTCAGGATACGGGCGTTTGACACGTTGGCAGCATTCGCCGGCAGGTTAGCAAAGATCGCGATCTTGCTGTTCGCCGTAGCAAACGTGTTCCTGGCGGCTGAAGCCTGCGGCTGTGGGGCGGGAGGCAAACTATTTCCCTGGCCGTCCAGCACAACATTGTCAGCGCTGCTGGAAGTAAAGAAATTGGTATTGACGTAGTCCTTTTTTTGCAGAGCGGCAGTAAGAACAGGCGCCTTCGCAGATAAAGCCGCAGGAGAAGCAATCATGTTCGCAGCAGGCGCCACCGCTATCGTTGCCTTATCTTTGCTGGAGGCTTCACGGTGTGTGTTCGTTTCTTTAGCGCGGAGCGCCAGATCCAATCCGCCAACGGACTCTGCGTGGTTCTCCACCGGCGCAGCAGCTTTCGCTTCTGCAGGTGCAGCTTGATCTGCAATGGAGGTAGTTTTTGCTTGCTGAGTTTCTTGCGCGGTCGGGCTCGAGGTTGCACGATTCGCCGGACTATTCAAAGATTGCTGTGAATGTTTCTGCGGGAGCTGAAGGACCATGAATGCTATGACCGCCATGGCAGCAACCGACGCTGCCGCTCCGAAAATCGGTGTAAACAGCCGTCGCCAGCGGGAAGCAACAACCGGCGTAAGTACGGTTTGTGTGGCCGGCTCAGCGGTCAGAGACTGGCTCAGGACCACGACTTCGCGGCAGGGCTCGCACACAGCTAAGTGGGCAACCACCGTTTTGCTCTCGGTGGAGGGCAAAGACTGCTCCACAAAGGCTGTAAGCGTATCAGCGTCGGGATGCAGCTGGGCTGCGCCGTTTGTGGTCACGGTGAGCCTCTGGCGCAACAAATTTGGTAATTCAGGCATTGCTAATCTGATCCCTTATCCTGTTGGAACGCAGCAGGACGATTTTCTTGCAGTTTTCTGGTCACATCTACCTGTAAATAACGCACATCGGCATCCAGTGTCTCTTCCGCCTGCAACCGATTCATGCCCCTGGAAACCAACCCGGCCAGGATCTGCTTTCTCAGGCCTTTAAGCAGCTTTTCCAGCCTCCGGCTGATGGTGGACTCATGCACTCCCACCATACGGCCAATTTCGGTCAGCGTTCGGTCGTCCAGGTAATATGACGCCAAAACCAGTCGATCCTGGTCAGCCAGTTGCCCCAGGGCTTCATCCAGGGCAGCTCCCAGCCGGCTATCCAGCGGGCTGGTAGGCCCGGAGGAAGGCGCCGCGGAGAACTGTACCCCTTCTTCCGCCTGTTCTTCAAGACTTACCAGACGCTTGGTCTTACGGTACCGATTCACGAATTCCTGCGCCAGGACCGTCCGTAACCAGCCCTCAAGCGACCCCCGTCCCATATAAAAATTCAGCCGGGAAACGCGACGGCCCTCGCGCTCAGAAGTGCCATAGAGATCGGCATAAAGAGAGTCCGCCAGATCGCGAGCGCTGGAATCTTCCTTGGTGATACCACGGGCAATGTCATAGAGCTTCTCGCGAAAACGCGTGAGAAAAGCCTGCCATGCAGAATCATGCCCGGCGGCGCATGCGCGCGCCAGCGCCAGTTCTTCCAGCTTCAGGTCGCGCCAGAATTCCAGCTTCTGTTGCGGAGATGCCTGTGGCACATACTTGACTGCCACCTGTTCCAGCACCACCCCAAAAGCCTGCAGGGTCAGGCCATAGTGCTCGCCGCCGCTTTTCTCGAAGAGAACGCGGAGAGATAGAGCACTTGTTTCAGCCGGCCTGGGCCCAGAACTCATGGTTGGATAGTATCAATTTTAACCGCAAGAATACTGTCATTTTACATTCTTAGAGTGAAAACAAGGGCCCTGGTTGTGAAAGGGAGTTGACATGAAGCACTCTTTTCTACCCATGCTCGCGCTGCTGTTATGCGGGTTGGCAGTAATGTCGGCAGCCAATGCAGGAGACTCAGCAAGTTTGCCGGCCACGGCAAATGATTACAAAATCCTAACGCCTATTACCCATGGGGACCTGACAGTCTTTCCCGTGGTTTCCGCCAAAACGCACGATACCAGCGATTTCATTACCCTGGATGAAGGCATCCGCTCCGGGGATGTTGTTGTCACGGAAGTGGGCAACCTTCATCCCGCCATGCAACGCCGACCGAATCAAGTCCAGCGTTACGGCGGAGCCCAGGTCAACCGCCTGGTGTTGGTCAACAACTCAAAGCATCCTCTCATATTGCTGGCGGGTGAAGTCGTGACCGGCGGCAAACAGGACCGGGTCGTCGGAAAAGACCGCATTGTTCCTGCCGAAAGCGATCCCGTGGATCTTTCTGTTTTTTGCGTCGAGCATGGGCGCTGGACGGAAACATCATCAAAATTCGATACGCATGCATCCGTAATGCTGCAGCCCAGCGTACGTATGAAGGCGATGGCCGATCAGGACCAGCAAAAAGTGTGGGATGAAGTTGCGAATTCGAGGAGGAACATGGCCGGTTCCCTAGCCAACGCGCCGAGCGCGAGTCTCAGTACGGCGGAAGTTACGAGCGCGCAAGCTCAAATTAATGGCGTTTCGTCTTACGCCAAAGCCCGCGAGAATGCTGTGGTGCAAAAGCAAGTGGAGTCGATTACCGAGCCAATGCAGAAGTCGTATGAAAGCGTAATCAAACAACTGAGGAACCAAAATGCTGTCGGCGTCGTAATAGCAGTGAAGGGACACATCGTGTGGGCGGACATGTTTGCCAGCAGCGCGTTGCTGGCAAAATATTGGCCTAAATTACTGGATTCCTATGCCACGGAAGCGCTCACGATGCCCGGCGCGCGGGCGGAAAGCAGCATCAAAGAAGCACAGAGGTTCCTGGAGAACTGGCAGGCCCGGCATGAAGTGGTGGACAGCGAACCCGGACTGTATCGGCAACGAGAATTGATTGGTGATAAATTCAAGGCGTTTCAATTGACGTCGTTATTGGCGAAAGAGGCGTTCGATCTGCACTTGAGCAAGATGGCGGACTAAGGTTTCGGCCGTAGAATCGGCTGAAAAGTTAGGTTAGGAAACGTGAAGAATGTGTGTGTTCGGGCCTGCAAACGGTGCAGGCCCGAATTACTTTCGTCCTGTTACCTATGATTGAGGATAAAAAATATTCCTGCAACAAAGCCGGGTGAATGCGTGTCTAATAATGTAAGAAGGTATAAAGGTCGGAGGTGACCTATGGGAGAGAAATTCTCGGTGGCTGAAGTGGCGGCGCTTCGGAATGAGCTCCTGCAGGGAGGGCTTGATTCATTCCAGACAGCGGAACTTTTAAAAATGTTTTTAGCCGGGCGCGGATACGGCGTATCACCAGAGTCGGCTCTGGACGCGGCAGGCCGAATTGAATGCGCGAATTGCAATGTGGAATCGCTGCACAAAGAACTTGAGAGTTTGGCATTAGTGATGTAACCGCATCATGAACGCTGAAAGAGCCGGGCAAACCAGCCCGGCTTTTTT
>DASYKK010000441.1:0-5265 GCA_035995565.1 Candidatus Angelobacter sp. | reverse complement strand
CCGGTTGGACTTTACCAGGCGTCCCAGGCCAGGAATCACGAACACACCGTTCTTTTTGGTTTCCTTGATCGCGGTTTCCGCGAGCGTTTCCAGGAACGTTGCCGCGGTCTTGTTGTTCGTTTCCAGTTTCTCCGCCATGTGACGGACAAGTTGGGTCTTTGTCATACCTGATGCCATCTTTCCTCCTTGAAAATTGAGCACTTGCGTCGGAATATGAGCACGTTTTGTTGCACTCACTGGGTATATTACATCAGCAAAGGCCCGATGCAAGCATTTTCGCCTGATTTTATGCGGCTTTTTCTAGGGCCTCTGTGGAAAACAGGCATAAACAGCGGGGATTATCGACCATCAGGATCTAGCGCCTGTAAAAACTCAGGACAGCATCGCCCTGTCGCAGCGTACGATGCCGCCGCAGTGAACCAAATTCATTTCCCGGATCAAAATGCTTATCATGTTCCGCGATGACCTGGCTCTGCGGCGTCAGCAATTGCGACTGCGATAGAAATCCCAGCACCTGCTCATAATCGCCCATCTTGCGATACGGCGGATCAAGAAAGACGAAATCGCACGCAACCGCCTGGGAATCCAGCATCCGCAGCGCGACGGTGGCGTCACGTTCAATCACTTCTGTTCCTTCGTCTATACCCAGAGTGTGCAAATTTTTGCGGATGGTGCGCGCAGCCCCGCTCGCCGCCTCGATAAAATAGACGCTACGGGCGCCCCGGCTGAGCGCTTCAATCCCCACTGCGCCGCTCCCGGCAAACACATCCAGCCATACGGAATCCGCAACCACCGGTGCCACCACATTGAACAGGGTTTCCCGCAGCCGGTCAGAGGTCGGCCGAGTCTGCATGCCGGAAGGCGCTTCCAGCCGCCGGCTCTTATATTTTCCCGCAATCACGCGCATGGCCGCGAACTCTCCGCTGTCTGACATCTAATCTACCGTATAGAATCACAGATTGGCCCCTTGCGAAAGCTTGCTTAGGACGCAAGCCTGCCAAACGGTGTGGAACGCAGCGACACGCAAAATGAGAAACTGGTCGGTATTCACGGCGAGGTTCGGCGGCACAGAAATCCGCATTCATCTGACTTTTGTGGTGCTGCTGCTCTTCCTGCTGCTGTACGAGGTCAACCGGGGCGGTCCGCGGGTGATTACACGCGTCTTCGTCATTACCGGCTTCGTTCTTCTGTCGGCCATGCTGCATGAATTTGGCCATACTTGGGTTTCAGCGCTCCAGGGATTGCCGGTTAAAGGTTTTGTGTTGCTGCCCGTCGGCGGGCTTTCCATGGGCGATCCCTCGGTCCAGGGTGAAAGCGCGCGCAGCCTGCGCAAGGAAATATTGATCGCCCTGGCCGGGCCGCTGGTGAATGCAATCCTGGCGGGCGCTACTGTCGCAGTCATTTTGGGGATGGGAACAGCCAGCACGCTCCGCGTCACGCCGCTGGTGACGCCGGCGAACCTCGTCACAAGCTTCTTCTGGATCAATGTCTTACTGTGTGTCGTGAATCTGCTGCCGGCCTTCCCGCTGGATGGTGGACGGATCCTGCGCGCTGTTCTGGCTCGCAGCATGGAGTTCCGTCTGGCCACGCGCCGGGCGGTAAGTCTGGGCCAGATATTTGCCGGGCTCTTCATGCTGGCCGGGGCCGCGCTCAATGTACAGGGGCTGATGCTGGTGGGCTTCTTCATTTTTATTGCGGCGCAGATGGAAGAGCGGACCGTGCTGTTCCAGTCAGTGGTTGATGCAGTCCAGATGGAAGATATCATGCTGACGGAATTTTCAATTCTCTCGCCCGCAGACACGCTGGAAGACGCGCTAAGTAAAGCTGTCCATTGCCTGCAGGATGATTTTCCCGTAGTCAGCGGCGGAGATCTGGTGGGGGTGATCACTCGCCAGACAATCGTGGACCGGCTGCGCGCTGAAGGGAACGGTTATGTTCAAGGCGCCATGAGCAAGGCTTTTGAGATCGCTTCACGGACGGAATCACTCGGTTCCGCCTTTCGCAAGCTTACGTCACATGGGCTTAGTCTCATTCCCGTCGTCGATCAGGAACGGCTGGTGGGGATCGTCACGTTGCAGCACTTGATGCACAGCATGGGATTGCTGGCGGAATCGCGCAGGCTGAGGAGACAGATGGAAGAGCAGCCGTGAAGAAACAGATCGAAGACAAAAATTCAGCCCAGCAGTATTCATTCTCTAAGTCAAAAATTCCGCGCAACCTAAGTTATCCACTAAAGCGATCCCTGCTCGATGCAGCGCTGGGTAATTCCTCCATTGACCAGGTGGCCTTCGTTTTCTACGGAATGCGCCACAGCGGCAATATAGTTATGCGGGCGGATTTCCTGGGAGAAGGCCACGGTAGATCTATGTTCTCTGTCGGCAAGAACTCCATAACCCTATATGCTGTCCCAAGTATCGAAAAACACAGGATTGAAACGGCGCTCATAATGGAAGGTCTGCCGCGGGTTTGTGCTTGGCTGCAAAGAGTGCAGCAGGCTGGCAATGCATGGCGTGCGAAAAATCATTCCATCGTGCTGGAATTTGCGGCTGGCACATTGAAGATATCAGATGATTGAGCACCGCCCTTGAATGCTGAGTGCTAGTGTTACACTTCTTCGTTTCACCGCACCGCCTGGAGACTGCCCGTGAAGAGGTTCTTTCTTTCTGCTTTTTTGATGACCTGCATTTTTGCCGTGGCATACGCGCAAGAATTGACAATTCAATCCATCTACGCCCCCAACGGGCTGACCGGGCGCGCGCCGGACACGATCAAATGGAGTCCTGACGGCAAGAAGGTTTCCTATTTCCTGCATCAGGAGCAGGGCGAGAAAGCTGACCTCTATTACATTGACGTGACCTCGGGCAAGCCGGCTGTGCTGGTGGCGTCAGAAAAAATCGCCGCTATGAAGCCGCCGGTCGCTGCGTCCAAGGACGACCGTGAGAAAGATAATCGCGCACGCTATGGCGTGGCTGGATACCACTGGGCGCCGGACTCCAACCATCTCTTGTTCGATGCCAACGGACAGCTCTGGTATTACACGCTGTCCGACGGAAAATCAGTAGCGCTAAGCGCTCCCGGTGATTCGGCGAGCGATCCAAAGTTTTCAACCGACGGCAAGAGTCTTTCCTACATCCGCGGACATAATTTAGTAGTAAAGCGGGTGGACGGTGGAGTGGAAAACGCTCTGACCACCAACGGCGACGATAACCTGCTCAATGGCGAAGTGGACTGGGTCTATTCCGAAGAGCTGGATGTCCGCAGCAATTATTTCTGGTCGCCCGATTCGAGGAGGATTGCGCTCCTGCAAATGGACCAGACCAAGGTACCCACATACCCAATCACCGATTTCATCCCGCAGCATCCCACGGTTTACCAGGAAAAATATCCCAAGGTGGGCGATCCCAATCCGCAGGTCCAACTCGGCGTGGTGGACGCCCGCGGTGGGGAGGTGAGGTGGTTTCACCTGACCGACGACAAAGACATTTACATTCCGCGTTTTGGCTGGGTTAGCGACCACCTGGTGTGGGCCACGGTGCTCAACCGTGCGCAGAACCAGCTTGATCTCTATTTTATTGATGCCACCAGCGGCAAGGCGCGCCGCATGCTCACCGAAAAAAGCGATACCTGGATTGAAACTGACAACAATCTGCAATTCCTGAAATCCGGTGACAAGTTCACCTGGCCCAGTTGGCGGGACGGACACACGCATCTTTATCTTTATTCCTTCGACAAAGCCAATCCTCTGGTGGGGGAAGCCAAGCTGGTCAATCAGATCACCAAAGGCGATTTTGAAGTCTTTGACATTGAAGGCGCGGTTGAAAACACGGGAACGCTGTTCCTGACTACCAATGCCGGCGATGACCGTCAGCGTCATCTATGCAGCGTCAAGCTGGATGGCGCCGGCTTTCAGTGCCTGACCAAAGGCGGCACGCACGCGGCCACGGTAGCGCCCAACGGGCAGTATTTTGTCGATCACTTCTCGGCGCTCATGACGCCGCCACAGCTCTCCTTTTGCCACGTTGGCGGGAGCTGCGACGTGTTCTGGCGCTCAAAAAGCGTTGATGGTCTGAGCTTAATTGCTCCGCAGTTTGTCGACTTCAAAGCCGAAGATGGCACTGTCCTTCGCGGATTGCTTTATCTGCCGCCGGACAGCGCAGGCAAGAAAGTTCCGCTACTCAATAATCCCTATGGTGGGCCGCACGGGCAGACCGTTCGCGACATGTGGGGCGGTGCGGGCTTTCTGTTCAACCAGGTCCTGATGCGCGATGGCATTGCGGTCCTACAGGTCGATAACCGGGGCATGGGCGCGCGGGGAAAGAAATTTGCTGCGGCGCTGATCCACAACTTCGGCGAGGTCGAATTGAAAGACCAGCTTGCTTCGATCGATCAGGCGCTGCAAAAGTTTCCGCAGATCGATGGCTCGCGCATGGGCTGGTGGGGTTGGAGCTATGGCGGTTACATGACGCTCGTTGCTATGACGCATTCTGACCGTTTCAAAGCCGGCGTCGCCGTAGCGCCGGTGACGGACTGGAAGGATTACGATTCAATTTACACAGAGCGGTATGCCGGCCTGGTGCCGCAATATGAGGAAGGCTACAAGAAAGGGTCGCCAATTACGTACGCCGCAAACTTGAAAGGCCACCTGCTGGAGGTCCACGGCACCAGTGACGACAATGTTCACATGCAGAACTCAATGCAGATGATCAATGCGTTCATCAACGCGGGCAAGCAGTTCGACCTGCAGCTTTATCCGCGCAAGACGCATAGCATCTCCGGACCGGGAACGCGCGTCCATCTATTTACCCGGATTCGTTCGCAGTTCCACCACGAGCTTCTAGGGACGGAGTAGATAACATTGAAGGGCCAGACCATCACGCTGGGCGATTTTGAGCTTACAGCAATCTCCGATGGAACGTATGTGGGCGATGGCGGCGCTTTTTTCGGCATCATCCCAAAAGTCATGTGGCAGCGCAAAGTTCCGGCCGACGAATTGAACCGGATCAAGGTGAGCTGCAATTCTGTGCTGGTCCGTACCGGGAAACAGACTGTGCTGATCGAAACCGGTATCGGAAGCAAATTGTCCGAGAGGACAAAGAGCTTTTTCCTTCCGGAACTGAAGCTCATGGACAGCCTGCGCGCGTCCGGTACCGAGCCGGAAGAGATCGATGTGGTCATCAATTCGCATTTACATTTTGACCATTGCGGGTGGAACACTGTGTACAAAGACGGCGTGGCCGTCGCCAATTTTCCCAATGCCCGCTACTT
>DASYKK010000440.1:0-3877 GCA_035995565.1 Candidatus Angelobacter sp. | reverse complement strand
GATGCCAAACTGCTGGGCAACGCCGGCGTGAGGCCAATAGTCGCTTAAGAGTGGATATTCCAGCCAGCCAATGGACTTCTCCTGCCATGCCAGGTGACTGTAAATTGAATCCGGACTGATGCCCACGACCTGGGCGTCATGTTCGGCGAACTTAGGCAGATACCTGCCGTACGCCGACATTTCGTTCGTTCAAGTCGGACTCCAATCCAGCGGGTAAAACGCCAGAATCACGTTCTTCTTGCCGCGAAGATCACTGAGCTTGAACTTGTGTCTCTGTTTTCCCGTCACCGCGGGAAGCTCGACCTCCGGGGCCATCTCTCCAGCTTTCAAAGCCGCCATTCATTCCTCCACGTAGTCTTGACCGGCCTTAATACTGCAAGCGCCGGACCCTGCCGATAAACCATCCATTTTATCGTGGTCAAATAATTTAAGACAGGGTAGCTTAAAGAAAACAGCGGGAGCCTCACCGGCATCGAATCCCGTTGTCCCTGCTATCCTAGTTTGCGGGACATTTTCGGCGAAACTAGCGCGCCATCATAGGAGTGAGAATGCTGGGTTTGGGTACTTACAATTACGGACACTTTTCCCGCGAACTCTTTCACGATCTGGCGCGCAGCTCATTCTCTGGCCCTGGACCAGGATTGCAGGCGCCTGATTTCAAGGGTACTACCCTTGATGGTGAAAGCGTTCGTTTAAGCGACTATGCTGGAAAAAAGAACGTTCTGTTAATTTTTGGTTCGGCTACGTGTCCCATGACCGCCGCGTCGATCGGCCAGATCAATGCGCTCTATGACCGGTTACGCGGTGACGAAATCGAATTCCTTTTTATTTATGTTCGCGAAGCCCACCCCGGGGAAATCATTCCCGCACACAAATCGATGCGCGAGAAAATTGAGGCTGCCCGCCTGCTGCGTGATGAAGAAGACATGCACATGCCGATCCTGGTGGACGATCTAAAAGGCTCTATCCATCGGAAATATTCCAAGCTGCCCAATCCGGCGTTCCTGATCGATAAGTCCGGGCGTGTAGCTTTCCTTTCCCTTTGGTCGAAGCCCGCAGGGCTAGGGCAAGCGATTGAGGAATTGCTGGAAACCCAGGAAGCGCGTGGCATTGATCACGCGGTGGTGAATGGCGGCCAGGATCTTGATATGCCGATGCCTTACAGCTCGCTTTACGCTTATCGCGCGCTGGAGCGCGGCGGAAAGGAATCATTGAATGATTTTCGCCATGCCCTGGGGATACCTGCGCGGGTAGCAATGACCGCTTCACACATGGCCCGGCCGCTGCTCGACAATCCCGGACGCGTGATGTCCATCGCCGCTCTCACGGCTGCCGTCCTGGCTGGCGGTTTGTATGCCGGCTTTGAGTTGCGTAAGCGGCGTCTGGGCACGCCACAGAATCCCTATCGCGCGTACGAGCGAGATACGGTCCGCGATACCGAAACCGGCACGGATTACGGAGCGGTGGGAATTTAGTTTTTTGCGAAGAATGTTGCTGCGAAGGCACGCGAAAAAGCACGAATCAAATCCGAGCTTTTGATCTTAATTCGTGTCCATTCGCGTTAATTTGCGGCTAATTTTTTTTGCAGGTTTATTTCGGAAGACCATCCGGCAAATCGCCCAGCGGTCCATCAAGTTCCCGATAGGCCCGTTTCACAAAGACGTCCAGAAAGTAGTCCTTGAAGGCAGCGGCCGTTTCGGCATCCTTGATTCCAATTTTCGCCGCCAATTCTGCATTCTGCTTGTCCAGCGCTTCGGTGGTCTGCTCCACTGTCATGCCTTTGGCTTTGTCGGCTTTCACCTGCTGTGTAACTTCCTGGAAGAGCGCAGCATTGGCACGGAGAAAGTCAGTGTTGGTCTCGACATCGCCATGGCCCGGGATGATCACGTTGGGTGCGAGCGTCACGAATTCTTCCAAAGTCTTGAGCCACTCTGCTGGATAGGTGCCGCCAATCGCAAACGGGTAAGGGCTGAGCAGGATGTCACCTGTCACGAGGACTTTCTCTTTTGGCAGATAAAGATATGTATCGCCTGTGGTAATGGCCTGGGCGTGCAGCACCTGAATCTCACGGCCGCCCATCAGGATAGTCATGGAATCAGAAAACGTTACGTTGGGATAGGTTTTGTGCAATGCCAGCTTCTGCGCAAGAAAGTTGCGATCGACCGCCAGACGCTCTTCCGCTGCCCTGGTGCGCTCCGGAGGCGCATTCTTGGCCTTGATTGCCGCGATCTGCTTTTCAAAGTCATTCAGAAATTGCGGCAGCTCTTCTTTCAGGCCTTTTTCATTCCAGCGCGGCTCGACGGTCAACATGAGTTCGCGGGTCTTTTCGTGCGAAATGATTTGAAGGCCGGGAAAGGCAGCTTGATAGGTCTGATTGCCGCCCCAATGGTCCCAATGCCAGTGCGAGTTCACCAGATAGCGCACTGGCTTGTCAGTAAGCTTGCGGATTTCCGTGAGTACTGTTGCTGCGGTTTCCGGCGTGCCGTTGGAATCAAAGACCAGCACCCCATCGTCGGAAAGGATCGCGATAGAATTTCCGCTCAGCCCAACGTCCGCGTAAGGCGTGACTGTGAAGAGATATACCCCCTCGGCAACTTTTTGGCCGGTCACTTTGCCATAGTCTTTGGCGACCGCATAGCTGCTCAAGATTCCCAGACTCAGCAGAATAGACAGGAATGGCCGTGTGGCAATTTGGTTCAAGGCTTCTCCTCTGGCGCAATGTCGTAGTAGACGGTCCGCAGAGGATGTAGTAAGCGCAACTCATCCCTGAGGGTGTGAAAACCGGATGGCATAGTGATCTTTGAAGGCGATTCTTAGACTGCGACCTTGGCGATCAGAGAGCTTCCGCGGCTGCTACGATCGTCTGCTGGATATCCGCGTCCGAATGCGCCGCGCTCATGAACATGGCTTCATATTGTGACGGCGGCAGGTAGATGCCTTGCTCCAGCATCGCTCGATGAAATTTAGCGAAGGCCTGTGTGTCTGATTTGGCGGCGGTATCCCAGTCGCGGACTTCGCCCGGCTGGAAGAACCATGTGAACATCGATCCCACGCGGTTGGCGGTAAGCGGCACGCCTTTGTTTTCGGCGGCGGCCAGCACGCCATCGACGAGCGCGGCACTTCGTTGTTCAAGTTGCTGATAAATTTCAGGGCGGTTTTTCAATTCCAGCAATGTCGCGATCCCGGCAGCCATAGCCAGGGGATTTCCTGACAGAGTTCCGGCCTGGTACACCGGGCCGAGCGGAGCGATCATGTCCATGAGTTCCGCCCGTCCGCCATAAGCGCCCACAGGGAGGCCTCCGCCGATGATCTTGCCCAACGTAGTAAGGTCAGGTTTGATCTTGTATATCTGCTGCGCACCGCCAAAGCTCAAACGAAAACCCGTCATCACCTCGTCAAAGATCAGGACTGTGCCGTGCTGGGCCGTGATGGATCGCAAGAACTCAAGATAGCCTTGGCCCGGCGGTACACACCCCATATTGCCCACTACCGGCTCCACGATCACGCAGGCTATCTGGTCTTTGAACTTTGAGAACGCCTCTTCCACTGCCTCCTGATTGTTGAATGGCAACGCCAGCGTGAACCTGGCCTGCTCGTCCAGCACACCGGCTGAGCCGGGAATGCCGAGCGTCGCTACACCCGATCCCGCTTTTACAAGCAGGGAATCAGCATGACCGTGGTAGCAGCCTTCAAACTTGATGATGTACTTGCGTCCGGTAAATGCCCGCGCCAAGCGGATGGCGGACATCGTGGCTTCCGTGCCTGAACTAACGAAACGGACCTTGTCCATGGAGGGAAAGGCCTCAATCACGGCCTCAGCCAGCTCCGCTTCAGCCGGAGTACACGCGCCAAAGCTGGCGCCGTCACGATTGGCCTT
>DASYKK010000439.1:0-9642 GCA_035995565.1 Candidatus Angelobacter sp. | reverse complement strand
GGATTATTTTTGCGCCACGAGCCGCAGGCATACTGGTAAAAGTCCCGGCATGGATCAACGGTCTTGTCCATGGCGTCCAGATCGTAAGACTTGGGGCGCTTGACCGTCTTTTCAGCGTTTTCTGTTTTTTCGACGGAAGCCGCAGCAGACTCGTTCAAGGGTTTTTTCGTCGGAGCGCTGCCGGTTTGAGCGCCGGCAGTTACCACTATCATTACAAGGAACGGTAAAATTCGTTTCCAAAGCATAGGTGTCCTCAGATTGGATTTCATAAAACTGGAAAGTTTATGCCCATTTTTCATGGCTGTACAGCAGAAGCTTCGTTCCGGCCCAGTTTCATCCCTCCAGGAAGACTGCGATAACAATTAACCATTTGCTTCTAACATCATGTTGCTGCACTATTAACCGCATAAGCGATGCTTTATCCACCAAAGGCCCTTCCATCGACCAACATGTCTAACGACAAGGACGTACCGGACGGCATTCCATCCGGCAGCGAGCCTGAGTTGATCATTCGAAGCGCCTCTCTTCAGCGGGTGATGACGCTTGCGGAAAAGGTGGCTCGCCATCCCGCTGCCGTGCTCATTGTGGGCGAGACAGGCACGGGCAAGGAGATGATTGCGCGCTCTATCCACAACCATTCTCTGCGCTGCAACCATCCGCTGGTCGACGTTAACTGCGCGGCCATTCCGGAAAACCTGGTGGAAAGCGAGCTGTTTGGATACGAAAAAGGAGCGTTCAGCGGCGCGGACGCCATGAAGACCGGCTTTTTCGAAATGGCCAACAAGGGAACCCTCTTCCTCGACGAAATCGGTGATCTCGACCTAAAAATCCAGGTAAAACTTTTGCGCGTTCTTGATGGCGTGCCATACTACCGCCTGGGCGGCAACAAGAAAGTCTCCGTCGACGTGCGCGTGGTGGCGGCGACCAACCATAATCTTGAAGACTTGGTGAAAGCCGGACGCTTCCGCAGCGATCTCTTTCATCGGCTGGCGCAATTCAAGCTCGAAGTCCCAGCGCTGCGCGAGCGTCCTGAGGACGTTGTGGGAATCGCCGAGCAGGTATTGCACCAGCACTATCCTGAATCCCGTTTCAGCCGCGACGCTATCGACGCGCTCTGCAGTTATGCGTGGCCGGGTAACGTCCGCGAACTGAAAAACGTGGTTTTTGGCGCGGTATTGCAAGCCAGGGACGCGCAATCTGAAATCACCGCTGCCGATCTGCGGTTTCCCGATTCCGTCAATTCCCGCCCCCGCCATATTGCCACCGACGCCGACCTGGACCAGGTGGAAAAACGCGCGATCCTGCACGCGCTCGATAACAGCGGCGGCAACCAGGGAAAAGCCGCGGAGGCGCTGGGTATTTCACGCCGCACGCTGATTCGAAAGCTCAAGGTTTACCGCGCGGCCGGCCTGGAAGACGCGTCCGGCAGCCTGAGCCTCAACCAGCAGCGCTATTATCGTGCCCAACTCGAACTCCCCATCAAGATGAAGTATGCGGGCGAACAATTTGAGGCCGTGCTGCTCAACATCAGCGCTGGCGGAGCGGGCGTCAGGACGGAAAAGCCTTTCAAATCCGGCTCACCGGTTGCGCTGGTTTTCCCGATTCCCGGCAACAACACTGAGGCGCCTGTCGATTTACCCGGCCGCGTTACCTGGACCAACCAAAGCGGACAATACGGAATCCAGTTTGGCGAGATTTCTCCATCGCTGCGTACCAGCCTGCAACGCTGGCTGCGCGTCGAGATGAAAAAAGACGGCTGGGACGTTGACGCCCACGCGTAACGCGTCGTTTCAATCTTCGCTTCTACGAACTTCCAATCAGCACTCCGGCCACAAAAACCAGTGTTCCGCCCAGCACCACCTGTAATGTGGCGGAAACCCAGGGCGTTTCCATGTAACGATGGCGTACCCAGGCAATCGCAGCCAACTCTCCGATAACAACAATCACTGCCACGATCGTGGCAATGTGGAATGACGGAATCAGGAAGGGAAGGGTGTGGCCGATCCCGCCCAGCGTTGTCATTAAACCGCAAACCAGCCCGCGCACCCACGGATGGCCGCGACCGGTAAGGCTGCCATCATCTGAGAGCGCTTCAGCAAAACCCATGCTGATGCCGGCGCCCAGCGAAGCCGCCAGACCTACCAGAAAGGCAAAGTGCGACTCATGCCGGGCAAACGCCGCGGCAAAAACCGGCGCCAGCGTTGACACGGAACCATCCATCAGCCCAGCCAGGCCCGGTTGCACTATCTGCAGAACGAAAAGTCTGCGGCTGGCTTCATCTTCTTCGCCGCGCGTTCCGGCATCCAGCTTGTCGCGGCCCAGCTCTTCTGCGCGATGCTCGTGTTCTCGCTCTTCCTGTGCCAGATCGTTCAGCAACTGGCGAATGCTTGCGTCCTGCGTGCGCGAGGCCGCTTTCTCATAAAAAATGCGTGTCTCCACTTCCAGCGTGGAGGCCTGCCGGCGCGCCGCTTCCGGACGCAGCGGCTGCGTCAACCAGATGGCCCGGCGGGTGACCAGACCTTTTACGTCTCCGCGCCGGATCAACGGTATATGCTCGCCGAATTTGACCCGGTAGAGGTCAATCAGCCTGCGCCGATGCGTGGATTCCTCCTCGCGCATGCCTGCAAACATGGCGGCGGTTCCAGGAAAGTCTTTACGGAAATTCTCGGCAAAATCGCCATAGACGCGTTCATCTTCTTCCTCTAACGCGATTGCCAGGGCAAGTACTTCTTGTTCGGTAAGGCTCTCAAAGCTGCGCATAGGTTTTTGGGAGTCAGCGCTCGGCGCGGACTTAACAGGGATTTTACTGTATTGGGGAAAAGTGACCCACCCCTCCCCAGGTCAACCCCGAAAAATAAAGACTTAGCGGATTCAACCCCGGGGTTCACCGCATTTGCGGCTTTAGACTCCATCTTCCAAGTTCATTCTGGGCCACGGCTTTCGGTTTTTCCGATGGCCCGATCGCGCGCGATGTCGGCGATCCCCGAACCAAGCCGCGCGGCGCAATAATCGCCGCGCAACAAACTATCATCGTCTCTTGCCGACGACCCGGAGGTCGAAGCCCTGAGCGGAGCCGAACGATCTAAATCGGCGAGGCCCACTTTTGCAGCCCTCTGCCTGTGTCCTACAGCCAGAGACCCACCCCCCATAGACGTTTTGTTGCAAACAAAAACCGAAGTGCCATTCGACAGTGCTGTCGAAAGCCTGTCGAATGCCTTTTTTTGCGTTTTATCCGCTTCCAATCCTGCTTGTTGCCACTATCTATTTGCTTGTTCCCGCTGTTCGGTCGGCAGAGGGTGTTGGTTGGTATCCATTAACCGATTACCGAACTTGCCCGTTTCCGAAATCCCGCCCCGCCACCGTTGACCCCGACAATCTCCAGTGCCTTTGAGTTTTCAAAGAGCCGACTTTACAAATTCACCCCTGAGGGCTGCGATACTATAGCGCAAGGCTGATAGCGAATCAATAGCGAATTAGGTCAATGTCCTCTTTGCTCTGAAATGCACCGCAATATGCACCGATCCAGCCGTTCTGGATATGGGTTTTTCCCGGAGGAATGAAATGAAAATCTCGAAAATCACCCTGGTATTGTGCCTTCTGGCGGGTTTGGCTGCGGCCGAGGACAGGCTGCCGGCAAAAGTTGTTCGCGTGGTCGGAACTTCAGAGATCAAAGTTGTCCCTGACCGCGTGGTGATCGAAGTGGGTGTAGCAAAACAGGATCCCAGCGCAAGCGTAGCTAAACATGTGGAGGACGCCGCGGCCCGCCGGATACTGGCAACGCTTCATGGTAACGGCGTGGACGAAAAGGACATTCAGACTACTTTCCTGTCGCTCCAGCCGCAGACCAGCTACGTCAAGAAAGTGCGGGTGCCTTACTTCGTTGCCCAGCAAACCCTGACCATTACCGTCCGCGACTTGGCGAAGCTGGATCAACTTCTGGAAGCGCTGATCAAAGCCGGCGGCAACCGGATTGATTCGATCAGCTATGAGACCAGCGATCTGAGAAAATACCGCGACCAGGCGCGCGATCTGGCGGTAAAAGCAGCGTTGGAAAAAGCTGCCGCATTGGCCAGGGCGCTGGGTCAAGATATAGGCAAAGCGCAGTCGATTGAGGAAGTACCCGAGTCTGAATCTATCGCTAACACCAGGCTTTACGGATATGCCGATAAAGACCGAGCCAGGACAGAGGCTCCTTCCATTGCAGTTGGCCAGAAGTCGATTTCAGCGTCGGTGATGGTGGCATTTGAGCTGAATTAGCCCTTTTCTGTCTCCAGGGTTGCAAAAGCCGCGAACTAAAGCGTTCCTTGAAGTCCGGCGGGGCTCGAGGATGCGTGTGCCCACCGCTTCATGTATCCTTAATTTTCTTTCAATTGCAGGCGAGGAGAATCAATGAGGGCAAGGAAGTTTTCGGCCTTATACGGCGCAATGGCGTTCTTAATGGTTAGCGTTAGCGTGTTTCTGACCGGCTGTGCCAGCGGGCACAAGCAGTTTGTGTATGCCGCAGGCCAGGGGACCAACGAGGTTTTTGAGTTCCGCGAGCAGAGTAATGGCTCGCTGCTGCCGCTGGGAACGCCGAATTTTCCCGTCGGGTCGAACCCGTCTGCCATCGCGCCTCATACCTCCGGGGCCTTCCTTTATATTGCCGACTTTGCCGGCAATGACGTGACCCTTCTCGACATCAACAAGAGCACCGGAAGTCTTTCCGTGCCGGTCAGCACTAGCATTGTTGTTACCACCAATCCGCCTAATATCTTTTCTGCCGGCGCCGGGCCAATTTCGCTGCAAATGTCAGCTACGGCGCCGTTTCTCTTTGTGGCCAACCAGCAATCCAGCAATGTCACGGCCTTTGCAGTTGATCCGGGCACGGGCAGTCTGGGCCAGGTTCAAGGCTCGCCGTTCATGATTTCGCCGGCCTCGCATCCCACGTCGCTGGCTGTTTCCCCCAAAGGCGACTTCCTGTTTGTGGCCAATGGCACAGAAGGCACCGTGGCCATTTTTAGCATCAGCAGCACCGGCATACTCGCCCAGGTGGGAGCGCCGGTTTCCCTGGGCGCTGGAGCCACGCCAAGTGCGGTCGCTGTGGAACATTCGGGCCGCTCCCTTTATGTGGCTGACACGGCCCATAACGCTGTGCTGGGATTCTCCATCCAGAGTGGAGGAGGGCTGGCCCCCATCAGCGGCTCGCCCTTTGCCGCGGGCGCAGCTCCGATTGGCCTGGGTATCGATCCTCAGGGAGCGCTCTTGTTTGCCGCTAACAGCGGCTCGAACACCGTTTCCGCCTACGCCATTGACTCCAGTTCCGGCGCGCTGGGCGCGGTGACCGGATCTCCTTTCCCGACTGGCGGGGTTGGACCCTCGGCGGTCGCCGTGGACACCGACACTTCCGTCGTGTACGTGACCGACCAGATCAGCCACGACATCGCGGCTTTCGGCATCGGGTCCAATGGCGCGCTTAAAGCGGTTGTAGGATCGCCCTTTGGCGTGGCCACATCGGCATCGACTATTCGGGTGGTTTCCCGGTAAGGAGACGTTTCCTGTGCTGAAAACAACATCGGCCGCATCGTTCTCGCGAGTCCAATGAACGCCATGCACTCCTGGTGCTTGTGTCCGATTTCTGAATCGTGCTAAACAACACAGTACGATGGAGTCGGTGTACCACGACGAAGCGGTTGTCAGCGAAGCGCAGCTTACGCCTCAAGACCAGCTTCGCCTGCAATGGCAGCAGCAGCCCGGCGTTACCACACTGATCCGCCAGAAAAACGTCATCGAGCGGAATGCTGAACTCGTGCCTTACGCGGCCGTCGCCGGACTGCCCGGCTGGATTTCTCCCGGCATGTTTGCGCTGCAAGGCCTGGTCCTGATCGCGTTCATTGCCGCAGGCTTGAACTGGCAGGTGACACGCCATTCCGGCAAGCTGCAAGACGAAATTGTCGCGTTACAGGAAAGTTCAAAGACAGAGATCAAGCGCCAGGAAGATATCATTGCGGCCACGCAGGCGGAGATCAGAAGAATTTCCGGTTCGCCGAACTCGAGCTTTAAGTTGCATATCTCCCCAACACCGCTTACCCGCGAGCAGGCGCTAGCGGCGCTCAACAGTTCACTGGATGATTCGCACAGCTCCGAAGAGCAGTACAAACAGAAAATGGCCGCCAGGGAGCGTAATCTGCTTGCTCGGCAAAGCACAATGGCCATCGTAAATTCGGGCAGCCCGCTTATATTTTCGCTGGCGCTGTTTCTGGCCGCGGGCCTGTTCAGCCAGGGGGCGCAGAAACAGTTTTCCCGCAGCCGCCACGCCCGCAATCTAGCCGACTACTTTCTTTACTTCATTACCGCGGAAGGGCTTTGGCTCAACCTGGTGCTATTAGGATTTTTATTTGTAGCGTTGAGCGGCGGTGATTACGGCTTGACTGGTTTGTTCTCCAGCGTCGGCCCGCTCTTCTGGGTGGTCTTCTGGATCGGCTTTTATTTTCTGTTGTTGCGTTTATTCTTGATGACGGCCCGCGGTCTTTACCGCGCTATGCAGGCCCGTCCGCCGGCAGACGAATGGGGCTTCGACAACCGCTTGCTCTTCAGCATTCACAACAGCTTTTTCATGGTCTTTGCCGGACTGGAAGTTGTATTTCTCGCATTGTGCTATGGGTTTTATCTGTTGCAGAACCGTGCGGGGTAAAGCCGCTTCCCCAGTGTTCCTGCATTTCTCCACAGGATGGAGCAGGTCGTTTGCGCGGGGTGGAGCAGGCATTTATGCCTGCGGTAAACCAATAAAATCTCCGGCTTTAGCCTCTGAGGGAAAAGCTCGCAGGATTCGCGGCTAATGTTCCGGGCGTTTGCAGCGTAAGTTGTCTCACCGCACTCTTTGTGTGCCTTCGTGTCCTTTGTGGTTAAGTATTCTCCGCCGCCTTTTGCAGCAACTCCCATGCCTCCTGCACATCGCTCCAGTTAGTTTCAAGGTTTCCAATCGCCAGCCGCAGCGTCAGCCTTCCATTCAGCACTGTGCTTGCGATAAATACTCTGCCTGAAGCGTTGACCTTCTCCATGATCGCGCGGTTCTCATCGTCAGAACCCTTATAGCGAAAGCAGACAACAGACAGCGGCACTGGAGCCACGCGCTCGAACTTGGGATGCGCGTCCACCAGCGCCGCGAAATCTTTTGCCCACTGGATGTGCGCGCGCAACATGGCTTCAACGCGCTCGCGGCCAAAGTAGCGCATCACAAACCACAGCTTCAGCGCGCGGAAGCGATGGCCCAGCGGTACCCCATAGTCCATCAGGTTATGCGCCCGAGGATCCTCCTGCGTCTTCAGATAATCCGGCGTAAGCGAGAACGCCCGCCGCAGAATGTCCGGCCTGCGCGTGTAGAACGCGCTCAGGTCGATCGGCGTGAGCAGCCATTTGTGGGCGTTGAACACCAACGAGTGCGCGCGCTCGACTCCGGCCATGATGTGGCGCTGTTCCGGCAGGATCGCCGCTGCGCCGGCGTAAGCGCAATCCACGTGCAGCCACAGGCCATGTTTTTCCACGACGTCCGCAATCTGCGGCACCGGATCAATGCTGGTGGAAGAAGTTGTGCCAATAGTTGCGACCACACAGAATGGCCGCTTGCCCTCGCGCTTATCTTCTTCGACCATCTTTGCCAGAGCGTCCGCGCGCATGCGAAAGTCCGCATCCGACGGCACCTTGCGGATGTTCTTCTGCCCCACGCCCACAGCGATTGCGCCTTTCTCAATCGACATGTGCGACTGGTCAGACGTGTAGAGCACCAGATCGTTGCGGCTGCCTGCTGTCCGCGCTTCCGGATCGATCAGCTCGCGAGCACATACCACCGCATGCATGCTGCTGGTGGAAGCCGTGTCATAAACAATGCCGAACCATCCTTCTGGAACGCCAATCCACTGCCGGAGCCAGTCCAGAGCGCGCTGTTCCAGTTCCGCTACCGCAGGCGACGTCTTCCAGTGCAGACCATTGGTATTGAGCGCCGCTGCGAGCATCTCCCCCAGAATCGCCGGCGTGGAACCGGTGCAGGCAAAGTAAGCAAAGAATCGCGGATGGTTCCATTGCGTGACTGCGGGCATCACTAGCCGATCAAAGTCGCGCAGAATCGCGTCAAAAGACTCGCCTTTTTCCGGCGCCGATTTCGGCAACGCATCCAGCAGGTCGCCCGGCTTTGTCTGCGCCAGAACCGGCATTTCCGCCACGTTGCTCAGGTATTCGGCAATCCAGTCCACGGTCTTGTGACCGGCCTGGCGAAAGTCTTCCACATACGCCTGCCACTCAGTCTTTTGCTGGGCCGCTGCCGCATCTTTAGAATCAGTTATTTTGCTCATGCACTCTTCTCAGGCCAGAAAAACTGGCCATTAAATTCATTAACTATCTTGACAACAGCTGAAAACCTAGACTACTATCCGTGGAGCATGCACGCCAGCCGATTTACTTTCGCGTTTACTTACCGCTACCACTTTACGGGTAGCGGCGACGCGGATCTGTGCTGACAATGCAATAAGAAGTTAGTCATCATAAATTACCGCAAGCCGCGATCCCAAAGGGTCGCGGTTTTTGCTTTCAGGGAGTTCAACATGGACCATCAAACCGTGAACGGCGACAAGACGCTCGACGGCTGGCGGCGCCAGATTGACGAGCTCGATACCGAGCTGCTTCGCCTGCTCAACCAGCGCGCCACCATCGCCTGTGAAATTGCCTCCATCAAGGTCGCTTCGCGCCTGCCTGCATTCGATGGTGCTCGGGAAAAGCAAGTGCTGGCCCACGTACTGGAAAAGAACAAAGGCCCGCTCGACCCGCAGGGCATTGTCGCGATCTTCCACAGCATCATCCGTGAGACGCGACGTCTGGGCACGCAGCGCATGCAGGAACAAAGCCGTGAGACAGCTGCAAGAATTCAGTCTTAAGGCAAGGCTGGCTCGGCAGAGACAGTTGCAGTATCAGCAGAGAAAGTATCAGCAGAGAAAGTTTGCGGTCAACGATTTTGATCTTGGTTTTGATCTTGGTTTTGGTTTTGATCTTGGTTTTGATTTTGATCTTGGTTTTGATTTGGCTAAGTGCTAATTGCTAAGTGCTAAGTGCTAATTGCTAACAGCTGAATTTCAGGAGTTTCTTATGGTCATCAACATGGCAGCAGGTTCGACGGAAGCGGAACTTCAACACGTAATTGAACGGGTGATCGAGTGCGGTTTTCAGCCGCATGTCACGCGAGGCGCGGAGCGCGCCATCGTGGCCGCGGTCGGGTCCGGCGGATCACGCATGGCCCTGGAAGCTCTCAAAGCGGCGCCCGGCGTAGAAGACGTTGTGCCCATCGCGCACCCGTTCAAGCTGGTCAGCAAAATCGTCAAGAGCGGACGCACGCAGGTTGACGTCGGCGGGGTCATCATCGGCGGAGAAGATGCCGTGGTGATCGCCGGGCCGTGCTCGGTCGAATCGCGCGAGCAGCTTTTCTCCACGGCGCATGCCATCAAAGCCGCCGGCGCCACGCTGCTGCGCGGCGGAGCGTACAAACCGCGCACCTCGCCCTATGACTTTCAGGGCCTCGGCATTGAAGCGTTGCGGCTGCTGCGTGAAGTCCGCGAAGAAGTGGGCCTGCCCGTGGTGACCGAGGTGATGAGCACCAATGATATTCAGCTCATCAGCGAT
>DASYKK010000438.1:0-21463 GCA_035995565.1 Candidatus Angelobacter sp. | reverse complement strand
GGCATTGGCAAGCGCATCACCGTGATTGACACTACATTCAAAGAAGATCCCGACGCCAAACTCGTTCTGGTCAATCCGGAAATTATTGGCCGTGAAGGCCGGCAGAACGGCCAGGAAGGCTGCCTGAGCCTGCCCGACTTTCGCGAGAATGTGGTTCGCGCCAACATCGTCACTGTCCGCGCCCAGGATGTGGAAGGGAACTGGTTTGAAAAGACCGGTGACGACCTGCTCGCCCGCGCGTTTCTGCATGAGATCGACCATCTCAACGGCAGGCTGTTTATCAGCCACGTAAGTGCGCTCAAGCGTGACCTGATCAAGCGCAAGATCAAAAAGCTGGTCCGCGCCGGCGAGTGGGTATGAAGCTGGTTTTTTGCGGCACGCCCGTGTTTGCGGTGCCGTCGCTGGAGCGCCTGGCAGCCGCCGGATTCGAAATACAACTTGTCGTTACCCAGCCTGATCGACCTCAGGGTCGCGGCATGGCGTTGACGGCCCCGCCGGTCAAGCAATCGGCTTTGAAGCTGGGCCTTCCAGTCATCCAGCCGGAAAAAATCAAGAAGAACGAAGAATTTCGGGTGCAGCTAAACGCCTTGCAGCCGGACGCGATCATCGTGGTCGGTTACGGCAGAATCATTCCGTCCTGGATGCTGGATTTACCGCCATATAGAAACATTAACGTTCACGCATCATTGCTACCGAAATATCGCGGAGCCGCGCCGGTGCAATGGGCCATCGCGCGGGGTGAAACCGTTTCTGGCATTACCACCATGCTGCTGAATGAAGGCCTTGATACCGGCGACATCCTGCTGCAAAAGGAAATGGCCATTCGTCCGGAAGATACAGCCGTGACATACGCGTCCCGCCTGGCGGAGATGGGCGCGGACATGATCGTAGAAACGCTGCGCGGCCTGGAAGACAAGAGCATCACACCGGTTCCGCAGGACCACGTAAAAGCCACGCTCGCTCCGATCCTTAAAAAAGAAGACGGGCTTGTCGATTTCACCCGCACCGCTACGGAGATTCACAATCGCCTGCGCGGCTTTCAGCCCTGGCCCGGAGCATACACGCAATTTCGCGGCAAGAGCTTAAAGATGATCAGCGCTACGCCGGAAGATACTTTGTCTAATCTGGAACCCGGCGAGCTGCGTGTGGGCGATGAAAAGATCTTCGTGGGCTGCGGCACGCGTACCGTCCTGCAACTGCTGCAGATACAGCCTGAAGGAAAGAAAGTCATGGTCGCACGTGAATTCATCAACGGCTATCATCCCGCCGCGGGCGAGCGGCTTGTTTTAACTAAGGAAGCCTGAACGTGGCAGTCTCTCCAGCGCGCATCGCGGCTTTCAACATCCTGCTGCGCGTGGAGCGCGAGTCGGCGTACGCGGTGGAGCTGCTGCACGGATTTCTTCTCGACGAACTCTCCCCAGTCGATCGCAATCTGGCTACCGAGATCGTCATGGGCGTGCTGCGCTGGTGCTCCGTGCTGGATGAAAGCATCGCTCGTCTCAGCTTTACACCTTTCCGCAAACTCGACTTCGAAGTTCTCACTGCCCTGCGCATGGGCGTCTATCAAAAACAATTTCTCACCAAGGTCCCCGCGCACGCCGCTGTGAATGAGACCGTGGAACTGGTCAAGCAGGCCAAGAAAGTCTCTGCCGCTGGACTAGTCAATGCCGTGATGCGGAAAGTGAAGTCCATGGCCTATGCCCCGCTCGCTTCCAATCTGATAGGTATGGAATATCTTTCGTCTGCTCTGGCGCACCCTAAATGGCTGGTGGAACGATGGGTGACGCTTTTCGGTCTGGAGGTCGCACAGAAAATTTGCGAATACGACCAGTGCATACCCACAACCACGTTGCGCTTAAACAATCCCGCAGACGAGGCTCTTTTAGCCGGTGAAGGCATTCAACTAAGCTCCGGCGCGCTGATGGCGACGGCCCGGGTAGTAATGTCCGGTGATCTCACCGCGACGCAACTTTTCCGCGACTCAAAAATCGCCATTCAGGACGAAGGTTCACAGCTGGTGGCCGCATTGGTGGGCGAAGGCCGTCGCATACTCGATTGCTGCGCGGCTCCAGGCGGCAAAACCGCTGCCATGGCCGCCCGGCTACCTGAAGCAGGAATCGTTGCCACGGAACTGCATTCGCATCGCGCAACGCTGCTGCGCAGACTGGCCCCGCAATCCAATGTTGAAGTTGTCACCGCCGACGCGCTGGCTCTTCCTTACGGCGCAGACTTTGACCGCGTGCTGGCCGACGTCCCTTGCTCCGGCACCGGAACGCTGGCGCGCAACCCGGAAATCAAATGGAAGCTCAAGCCCGAAGATCTTCTCGATCTGCAATCGCGCCAGATCGCGATCCTGCGGGCCGCCATGCAGCATGTATCGTCCGGCGGAAGGCTGGTTTATTCCACATGTTCGCTTGAGCCGGAAGAGAATGAGCAGGTAATAGCCGCCTGCCTACCAGCTAATTCCGAATTCACACTCGTTCCGGTACGAACTGAGTTACAGCGCTTGTGGGAATCGGGAGAGCTGATCTGGAACAATATTGATGATCTGATCAGCGGCGACTCTCTGCGGACGATCCCCGGGATTCATCCTTGCGACGGGTTTTTCGCGGCTATCCTTCAACGAAACTAACCGCACAGGACACGAAGGACGCGAAGGAAGGAACACAAAGAAAGGGAACAGTTTGTGCAATGCCGCTCTTTCCCGAACTGTCATGCTGAGCTGCTCGAACTGAGCGAAGCGATGAGAGAGCAAGTCGAAGCATCCCCAGAACGAGAATTGCCACAATTGCAGCCTCAGGAGTTCTCACGAGGAACTCTTTCCTTCCTTTTTGCCGGCGAAAAAGCGATCAACAACCGAAATTCTCCGTTGCGTTCTTCGCGTCCTTTGCGGTGAAACGGTCCTACTTCCCCACATCAAAGCTGATCGTCGCGCCGGCCGCCACCCGCTGTCCCGCAGCAGGAAATTGCCGCACGATAATTCCTTGCGAACCCGCAGTATTGCCGTCGCCGCTGACGGCATGAATTTTGCCTAGAACAAAGCCACCTTTGATCAGTGCGATGCTAGCATCCGCAAAAGGTTTTCCCACAAAGCTCGGCATTACGTAACGCTGTCCGTTGTCAGTCGCGGCAAAGAGCAAGCCTACTTTTGGTGATGTGACATCGGTCGCTTCCGGCGGCGGACTTTGCGCCACTACCGTATCTGGCGACACGCCGGGAAGGTGTATGGCTGCTACCGTTCCAATCTCCAAGCCGCGACGGCTAACGTTGATTCCGGCAGCGTGCTGGCTTTGCCCGATCAGGTTTGGCACAGCGGCGTGCTGTGTTCCCAGGCTGGCCGCCACGCGAATCTTCCAGCCGCGGCGCACGGTCGCGCCCGGCGTTGGCGATTGCGAAATAATTCTTCCTGAGGGCACGGACGGACTATAGAACCGGCTTTCCACGGAGAGAATCAGGCCGTCAGAGTTAGCAACGCGTTCCGCCTCAGCCGGCGTGAGGCCTGTGAGCCGCGGCACGTGCACTTCACGCCCCTGAATGGCAAAGCGCATGGCGAGCAGCGCCGAGGAGAGAAACACCAGCAGCAGCACCAGGCCAAGGAAAAAATATTTGATCACTTTGCGCAGCAACTTAATGGGCCTCTGCATCGCCGGCATGGCGAGGCGGCGTGATCGCGGCACGCTTGATCGCCGCCGGCTTCTTTCTTTCCTTGCCCACAACCGCGAAAGCCTCGTCTTTACGCGCGGGATCGGCAACCACCGCGCGCATAAAATCCAGCCAGATAGGCAGGGCTGCGTGGCCGCCGGTCTCGTTCTCACCCAGGGTCTTCTTTTCGTCAAAGCCAATCCAGACTCCACAGGTCAGGCTGGGCGTGAAGCCCACAAACCATGCGTCGGTGTAGTCATTGGTTGTGCCGGTCTTGCCGGCAATGGGGTGGTTGAGTTTTTTTGCGCTGCTTGCAGTTCCGTGCTTCACCACCTCTTCCAGCAGTGACACCATGATCCGCGCGGTGCGCTGGCTGATCACGTCCTTGGCGTCAGGAAAATCCTGTTCCAGCAAGTGGCCTTCGTAGTCGGTTACTTTGCGGATGTAGCGCGGCTCAATGCGCAGTCCGTCATTGGGAAATACCGTGTAGGCAGAAGTCTGCTCGTAAAGCGTGAGATCGGCTGCACCCAACGCCACGGGCAGAAACGGCAGGATCGGCGATGTTATGCCAAAGCGGCGCGCGTAGTCGGCCACCGTAGACATGCCCACTCTCTGCGCGAGCTTGACCGCCGGCACATTGCGCGATTCCGCCATCGCATGCCGCAACGTGATGTTGCCTTCAAACTTGCGATCGAAATTACGTGGGGAATATGGAACGCCCGCGCTGTTGAATGTGGTCGGCGCGTCCAGGATCAGGTCATCAGGTTCCGCACCCTGATCGATGGCCGCGGTATAGACAAACGGCTTGAAGGACGATCCGGCCTGGCGAGACGCCTGCGTCGCCCGGTTGAATTTCGACGCATCATAATCGCGTCCGCCGATCATTGCTTTGATGTCGCCCGTGGCATTATCGATTGCCAATAAGGCTCCCTGCGCGCCTGAATCCTGTTCCAGAGAAACCTTCGCAGAGCCATCAGTGTTCACCCCGAGGACTTTGACGTAAACAATATCGCCCACCGCGAATATGCTCTTCGGTAGCTTGCGTCCAGTCCATGCCAAATCCGCCGGCCCGAGGCTAGCGCTGTAGCGTCCCAGCTTGATCTTGCAGAATTGCAGCCCGATATCGACGATCAGGGCATGAACATAATCCCCCACTGCGACCGGCTTTTGCCAGTCGGCATCCTGATACTTGCTGAGGGCCTCGCCATTCTGCGCCACATTTTTCAACTGCCCCTTCCATCCGTGGCGTCGCTCGTACGCGGCCAGTCCGTCCAGCAATGCCTGCGTGGCGCTCTTCTGCAAGTCCAGATTGAGCGAGGTATAGACGCGCAGCCCTCCCTCGTGCACTTCATCCGAACCATACTTCTTTTCCAGGAAGCGGCGGACCTCCTCCACAAAGTTAGGAGCCGGTGACCGCTCCGGCTGTATGTTCAAACGCAAAGACGTGGTTTTGGCGCGGCGGGCGTCTTCCGCGGTAATCTTGCCGTCTTCCAGCATGTTGTTGATGACCAGATTGCGCCGTTTTACAGCTTTGTCAGGCGCATTGATCGGCGAATACGAAACCGGCGCTTTTGGCAGGCCCGCCAGCAGCGCGGCTTCCTCCAGCTTTAGATCTTTTGCATGCTTGTTGAAGTAGTATTCCGCGCCAGCCTCAAACCCGTAGACACCATGGCCCAGAAAGATCTGGTTGCAATAGAGCGTGAAAATCTGTTGTTTCGTGAAGCGCCGCTCAATCTGCAAGGCCAGAATCGCCTCCTGCACTTTGCGACTGAAATGGCGTTCCGGCGAGAGAAACAGGTTGCGCGAAAGCTGCATGGTTAGCGTGGAAGCGCCCTGCGCGCGCGAGCTGGATGTGATGTCGCGATAGGTCGCGCCCAGAACACGCCAGAAATTGATGCCCCAATGCGTTTCAAATGTTTTGTCTTCGGTAGAGATGATGGCGTCACGCAGGACTTTGGGAAAGTCCTCATAGGATGCCAGCATGCGGCGCTGTAAAGCAAAGGATCCAATCTGTCGCCCCTCATCGTCATAGAGTTCAGTGATGGTGCTGGGGCGATAGCGTTCCAGTTCGCTGATCTGCGGAAGATCGGTGGAGTAAACCATCAGCAATCCAGCCATCATTCCCAGAAATGCCGAGGTCAGCACCAGGGCGCCAAACAAGACTCGCCGCACTAGCGGTTTCCCAGCTACTTTGACTGGCGAAGGCTCAGCAATAGAGTCCATGGGGTGAGATCAAGGCCAGAATAGCACGGTTCGCCAGACGATTCCGCATGCCAACAGGACATGCTGACCAGGAAACACAATGTACTTTGCTAAATAAAAAGCGCGCCCCGTGAGGCGCGCCGCTGGAGCAGAGGTATGGGCCTAGCTTTTTTGGGCTTTCGTTTTCAAGACTTCAATCGCGCGGCGCAGCTGCTCATCTTCCTTGGGCTGCGTCTTTTGCGGCTCTTCGGTGGTGTTGCTGTCATCATCTTCAGAGACGGCAACAATTTCATCATTGGCGGCCACAGGAATGTTCGGAGTGATGCCGGTATCCTGTATGACTTTTCCGTTTGACGTGTAGTATTTCGCAACCGACAGAATCAGCGCCGATCCATCCGGCACTTCAATCAGTTTCTGAACGGAACCTTCGCCAAAAGTCTTGTCGCCCAGCACGTCGCCGCGGGTGTTATCAAGGATGGCCGCGGCCACCAGCTCAGCAGCGCCGGCCGTGCCACGGTTGACTATTACGGCTAGTGGCAGGTCAGTAATTTTCTTTTGCGGATCAGCCGTATAGGTTACCTTTTCAATCTTCTTGCCTTGCAGAGATCCTATGTTGCCTTTGCCCAGGAAGAGATTGGCCACAGCCACGCCTTCATCTTCCTCGCCTTCAGAGTTATTGCGCAGATCCAGCACCAGTTTCTTTGCGCCCTTCTTTTGCAGCGATTTGATCTTGTCGGCGATTTCCGCTGCCTTGCCCTTGGTTAAAACCTGGGCTTTGATTACGCCGGTGTTGTCGGTCGCCATCGTCTCAGTTACAGCTGGAAGAGTGATAACGTCGCGCACTACAGTAATCTTTTGCGGTTCGATCTTGCGCGTACGGATGATGGTTAATTCCAGGCGCGATCCGGGTTCACCAACAAGGTGGTTCCTCACCGCGGCTAGAGAAAGATCATGCGTGCTCAGGCCTTCCACGGTCTCAATGATGTCGCCGGAGTTCAGGCCGGCCTTGTCGGCAGGGCCGCCAGGAATCACGGAGATGACGGCCGCATAGCCAAATCTCTTGGAGACGGTGGCGCCGATGCTGGCTTTGCCTTCGCTCTTTTTCTGCTTGAATACCTTGTATTCGGCGGCAGTCAGGTAGCTGGAGTCAGCATCCAGCGATTCCAG
The DNA here is from genome assembly GCA_035995565.1 of Candidatus Angelobacter sp. Classification (GTDB taxonomy): domain Bacteria; phylum Acidobacteriota; class Terriglobia; order Terriglobales; family Acidobacteriaceae; genus Angelobacter. The sequence continues at coordinate 14,452 of DASYKK010000438.1, read as the reverse complement.
CAGGCCGTGCAGAGCGCCGTTGGTGACCGCGCTCATGTTGGGCTCTTCCACATATTCCGCGCGCACGCGATAGAGAACTTCGCTGTAAACGCCAATATGTTTGAGGGTGACGTCACCGCTGCTGCTGGCGCCGGAGGCATGCACGCCCAGGCTGCCAATCATGACAAAAGCGATGATCAACATGGAGCTGGTCAGGAGCAGAACTTGGATCTTTTTCGACATCAGACCGACCTTTATTTTCCTTATTGAGACGAAAGAACGCCTGCAAGGTGAGCTAACAGTATTATAGCTACCTTTTTTTGATGCAGCTCAGCTTTCCAGGGAGCGGGAAAATCTTAAGTCATTGCCCACGCGATGCGGTTCGTCCCACCATAGAACGCAGATCTCGGCAATTTTTGCGGGCTAGCGACGAGAACTGAGGATTCCCAGTATCTCTCTAAGTCCCTGGCGGACCTGCTTTAACTCACCCCGGCCCGGCGTGGGGACGGCGAAAGGTAAGGGCGACTGTTTGCGCTTGGTTTCGGCCCGCAGCTGCTGCCGTGCTCCGGCGATGGTAAAGCCCTGGTCGTAGAGCAGCTTCTTGATGCGAAGGACGTTCTCCACGTCAATTTTGCGGTACATGCGCTGGCCGGTGCCGCTCTTGGAGGGCTTGAGCTGGTTGAACTCGGTTTCCCAGAAGCGGAGTACATAGCTGGGAAGGCCGCAAAGGCGGCTGACTTCGCCGATGCGAAAATAGAGCTTGTCCGGAATGACGACCTCGCCGGAAACGGACTTCCGGGCGGTAGTCTTTGCAAGTTTGTGCATGGGGGCCACGGACGAAGCGGCTAAGCGGATATTAAGTCCGATAACGGCAAGCCGTCAACCGAAATAAGCGCTTGGCCGCTTCTCCCAGAGTTTTATTTCTGCGGCGGCGGCGTCGGAGAGGGTGCGCTCTTGTCTTCTACCTTTTCTGCGCCCTTCCGTGTGGCGTTAGCGGATTTGTTGACCACCTTCTTGGAGCCCTTCTTGATCTTGTGGCCGGTCTTCTTGGCGGCTCTTTTGGTGGAGTGCGCCGCGTCCTTGGTGTCCTGTTTGATCCCGTCGTCAGTTTGTTGTGCGATAGCGCCCAGGGAAAGGGCAAAGGCCATTACCATCGCGAATAGAACCTTCAATTTCATTGATTCACCTCGGTGCATCGGATTCACGCGGCGATCTTTAAGTTGCCTTGCGGCGGAACTGCCCGGACCCGGCTTTGCGCCCACTCCATCAGCGTGAACAGCAACTCAGGTTGAAGCTGGACAGCACCTTAAGCAATGCAACTCTGCCGTTCACCCCTTACGTCCTACTAAGTAGTTAAAAGTAAGCAGTTCAGGGGAGAAGCAGATGAAACGTATTATTGCAGCACTAGTAGCCGCTCCGCTCATCGCCTTCGCAGGCGGCTGTTCGCAGCACCACGTAGCTACCACAGCCAGCGGTAAAACCGTCTACGGTGAACAAGCCCAGATTATCGAACGGCTGCGCAATGCCGGCGAGGATCTGAAACAACTGATGAACGCACCCGATAATTCCATTCCCCAGGATGTCCTGGTCGATGCTAAATGCGTTGCCGTGGTCCCGGACATGGTGAAAGGCGGCTTCGTTTTTGGCGCCAATCACGGGCGCGGCGTCGCCACTTGCCGCACCGGGCACGGATGGAGTCAGCCGGCATTCTTCGCCATTACCGGCGGGACCTGGGGAGCGCAGATCGGCCTGGAATCGGTTGATCTTGTGATGGTCTTTCTGGGCGACGCGGGAATGCAGCAGCTTCTGACTTCACAGTTTAAGCTGGGCGCCGAAGCCGGGGTCGCGGGCGGTCCGATTGGCCGCGAAGCCCAGGCCAGCACTGACTGGAAGTTGAAAAACAAAATTCTGGTGTATTCGCGCACCAAAGGATTGTTTGCCGGCATTGATTTGAGCGGCGCCTCCGTGAAACCGGACGATGATTCCACGCGGGCCTATTACGGCAAGCCGGTCTCGTCCCATGAAACCTTGATGGGGCAGGGACCACGCAATGAGAATTCCAACCTGTTTCTGACAGACGTGAGAGAGGCGTTCCGGGAAGCGAAAGCCAAGGAAGCTGCAGATTCAAAATAACTGCAGCAGTTAACAGGAGGCGCGCTTCACGGCGCGCCTTTTCTTTTTGCTTCAAAGGGCCGTTCGTCGCGTCCCGCAAGTAGCTGCGGTGTTAGTAGGCTTCCTTCAATGCCGATAGCTGCTGGCGATGACTGCGGCTGAGCGTGACCTGTTTGCCGGAAACCAGAGTCACAAGATATTTGCCGCTGAACGATCTTCGCAGCTCATGAATCCGGTTCCGATTCACAATGACGGAACGATGTATGCGGACAAAGTCGCGCTCCGGCAACCGTGTCTCCATCGTGCTCAGTTTTTCGCGCACGCGATAGTGTGCTTCGCCCGCATGCACACGCACATAGTTTCCTGATGCCTCAAAGTATTCGACTTCATCAAGCGGAACAAAGACTGTACGTCCGCTTTCTTTAATGGGCAATCTGCCGCTGGTTACTGCGCCTTCTAATGTGCTCATACACTACACCTGGTTCGCTTCCTCTGGCGTGTTAGACGAGCCCATAAGCAAATGGTCACAATTCTTTTTCTGAACAAGTAAGGTACTTCGACCAAGAGGCCTTATAAGATTGGATCGCGGGCCTCGCATGTATTTCCCATAATGCGTAGAAGTCGCGGAGTTGTTTTCCAAAAATGAAAGCATCTCATCACTCTGTGCCAAGAGTGATTCGTAATACGATGTTTGAAGACTGGTCGCTATTTTCTGCCGGACACTTTTTCCATACTTTTCGTCACGCCTGTTTTACGGTTCATCACAACACGCTCAAGAGCTTCTCTGGATGTTCAACATTGGAATGCCAATTGCATTTCTGAAGGGCACGCTGCGCCGCCATACATGCTTGTGCGCAGCATTCATAGGAGAAGCACATGAATCATCAACAACAGCCAGTCATGCGACTGGTACTTGCTATTGTGACAGTAGCTCTGCTGTTTGTACTCCCATCCCTGGCCCAGGTTGTCAAAGGATCTATTTCCGGCACGGTCACTGATCCCCAGGGCGCAGTAGTGTCAGGGGCAACGGTGAAAGCGATCAATGACGCCACGGGCGCCACACTCACCGCGACCAGCGATAGTTCCGGTTCTTTTCACTTCAACCTGATTCCGGTTGGGTCTTACAGGGTTGAAATGACCGCAGCCGGTTTCAAAACCACGGTGCAGAACAACATCGTGGTGGCTGCAGGCCGTGACAGCGGACTGGGCGCGATTGCCTTAACCGTGGGCGAAGTAACAACCGCCGTAGAAGTGACGGCTGACGCTCCCTTGATTGAAACGACTCAGTCTCAGGTGACCAACACTTTTTCCGGTACGCAACTAACCACGTTTGCGGGTGTGACTGAAAACCAGGGTCTGGATAACCTTGCACTCTTTATTCCCGGTGTAACAGCAGCACGCGACAACGGATTTTCCAACGCCAACGGCGGCACCGGATTTTCCGTGAACGGGCTGAGAGGCCGCAACAACGACCAGCAGATTGATGGTCAGAACAATAATGACAATAGCGTCGGCGGCCCGGGGCTTTTCGTTGCGGACACTGAATTCGTTCAGCAGTACGTCCTGGTCACCAGCCAGTTTGGTCCGGAGTACGGGCGCAACGCCGGTTCCGTGGTGAACATCATCACAAAGTCAGGTTCCAACGCCTGGCATGGCAGTGTCTACGAACATGAGAACAACACGGTTCTCAATTCCATGACGAACTTCCAAAAGCGGTTCGCGACTGATGCGAACGGCACACCGTTGAAGTCGATTCCCCGCGCTAACGACGAGTTTGGCGGGTTCACCATTGGCGGGCCGATCGTCAAGAACAAGATGTTTTTCTTCGGCGGATTCGACCAGCAGCTCATCTCGCAAAATACTCTCTATACCAGCGCAGGCAATGTGCCGACCCTGAATGGTATAGCTACGCTTTCGGCCTGCTTTCCTGGAAGCCAAAGCCTGGCGGCGCTGAAATCGTTTGGTCCTTACGCGATTTCTTCCGGCAATCCAACTCCATTCGGGACATTCCTCAACAACAATCCAGCGTGCCCCGGCGTGGAACTTGGCGGCGTGGAACGAACACTGCCCACGCATACGCATAACTTTAACTGGGTAACTCGTATGGACCTGCAACTAGGTAGCGACGCTATCATGGGACGCTACTTGTTCAATCGTGGCAACAATTTCAACATCGATACGGGTGATGCTGCTGCAGGATTCCCGGTCAGCGTGCCTGCCCTGAGCCAGGCTGTGCTGTTGGGCGACACTCACAATTTCAGCCCACATGTAGTCAATGAGGTTCGCGTTGGCTTCAACCGGCTCAATGTGTTTTTTGCCACTAATACCATCGGCACGGTTCCATCTGCTACGAACGTTGATCAGGCAATCAGCCGCGCAACCTTCACGGACCAGAGTTTGTTGCCTTTCGGCCTGAACGGCGCATTTCCTGAAGGCCGCATCGTCAACACCTGGCAGGCACAGGACAACCTCAACTATGTCAGAGGCAAACACACTTTCAAGGCTGGCGTGAACTATACCTATCAGCGTTCGCCCAATACGTTCCTGCCCAACCTCAACGGTGCGTTTCGCTTTGCTGACTGGGAGGCCTTCGCCGCGAACACACCGAATCGTGTCCGTATCGCCGCCGGGAGTCCGACCCTGGATTTCCGCGAGCATGACACTTTCCTTTATGCCGGTGACGATTGGAAGATCAGGCAGAACCTCACCCTCAATCTGGGCCTGACCTGGACCTATTACGGCCAGCCGGCCAATCTGTTCAATGATCTGACAACGCAGCGCGAAAGCAATCCTGCTACCGCTTTCTGGCGGCAGGACATTCCTCTTTCGGCTCGAACTTCACCACAAATCCCGGCACCGACCAAGAGCTTTGGTCCGAGCTTTGGACTTGCGTATACGCCAAGTTGGGGCGGATTCCTGACCGGGCATGGCAAAACGGTCTTCCGCGGCGGCTATCGCTTCCTTTATGATCCGCCGTTCTACAACATCTATCTCAACATCGCCAACTCCGCTCCGGTGGTCTTCCTCAACACCTTCACCGGCTCGGCGATCACGCCCAGCATGATTCTGCCCACACACCCGTTCGGGCCTGACGTCCGGGCTGAACTCTCTCCGCAGTTGCAGAAGCTGGTATTCGATCCCCGCAGCCTCGGCGCCGGCGAGGTAACCATCTCTCCCAACTTTGGTCCTGACAAAGTGAACAGCTGGAATTTTGGTTTCGAGCGTGAAATTACCCGCAATTCGGCCGTGGAGCTGCGTTACGTGGGCAATCATGCTTATAACCTTTTCCAGACCGTGAACGGCAATCCCATTGTGACCGGCAATTCCACCGCTCCTGCCGGACTTGCTGGCTGCACCAGTCCGCAGGTGCTGCTTGGTCCGGGACAGACAACAAATCCCGCGAAAGGCCGTGCTGATTGCTCGAAAGGCTTGGTGCTGGAGCGCAATAATGGCGGGTTCTCTAACTACCACGGATTGCAAGCTGAGTTCCGCGCCAACAATCTTTTCAAACAACTCGGAGTACGCGCTGCTTACACCTATAGCCGCACTCTGGATAACGTGAGCGAAATTTTCAGCTCCGGAACCGGCGGCACGACGCTGGCCTTTGCCCAGAATCCCTGGAACACGGGACGCGGCGAGTACTCCTTCTCCGGTCTGGATATTCCGCATCAGTTCTCCATCGCAGCCACAGAACAGCTACCTTTCTTTAAGACTCAGCATGGACTCTTTGGCCACATGCTGGGAGGCTGGGCTGTTTCGGCGAACTATATATGGGCGTCTGGCCAGCGTTACACCCCGCTCCAGACATTTGCTGAAGCGGCTCAAAGCGCTCCCAGCAACAACTATGACTTCACCTGGCTGGCGAACAACGTTGGAACTGATCTGGCGAGGCCTTTCATCGGCAACATCAACGCGCCTGCCAGCAGTGTCGGCGTTTATGGCGCCGATGCCTGCACCATGTTCAGCACCGGTGTGGCCGCAGTCGATGCGACCATTCCCGTTTGCAACGGTCGTGTATCACCCACGGCGCTGATCAGCCTCAACGCCATGAACGCCACCGGCTTTGGTAAAAATCCCGATCCAACAAACTCGGACCCGCTGCCCGGCGCAATTGATAGCAAATCTGTTCGTTACATCATCAATGCGGCGCAGGCGCAATCCGTTTTTGGCACACCGTTTGGCGCCCGTCGCAATCTATCGCAGGATGCCGTAACCAACCTTGCCAATCTTGCCATGTTCAAAAACATCAAGATGAACGAACGCGCCAGCCTGGAATTCAACGCAACTCTCCAGAACGTGTTCAATCATCCCAACTTCCAGAGCATCGATCCCAACATAGAGAATGCCGGACTTACCAGAAGCCAGCAGGCTCCATTCGTCGGTTTCGCTGATCCCAGCGTAACCAACGATGTTGTGGGCAACGCTCTGGGCAATCGCATTATTCGTTTCGGACTTACCTTCAGGTTCTAACCTCAGGGCAAGCTATCTCTGCCCGCCGGATTCGTCCGGCGGGCTTTTTTGCGTGTGCAACGCCACATACGGAGCAGCACTGTTGCGCGTAGGTTTTTGCCTGAAGCTGGGTTAAGCTTTGGCTGACCATGCCTATAAGCCCCACAAACCCGCATCGCGCGGCCGCATTGGCCGAACTGGACGTCTTGCGCGAGGAATTCCGCGCACGAATCTCCACGGCCAGGCGACCCGCGGCTTTTTCGTCTCGTGTAGGCGTCGTGCTTTCCGGCGGTGGAGCCCGCGGAGCTTATGAGGCCGGCGTGCTTATGGCTTTTCAGGACGCACAGGTCCCCACACACATTATTGCGGCAACTTCTGTTGGCAGCATCAATGCCGCTTCTTTCGCCGCTCACGCCGAAGGACTGGTCGGCAGGGCTGAGCCATTGGTCGACGCATGGATGGAACTCACGCCTGCAACGCTCGGCATTGACTGGTCGCGTTATATTTTTCTTCTTGCCGGATTGGTAGCAGCTTCGGCCGGCATCGGCAATTTTCTCTGGCTATGGATGCGGGACCGCGGCATCTTCCTGCAAACCGTCCATCCTAAGTTCACCTGGTTTGCGCTCGGCGTGGCCGGGATTTCTATTTTGCTATTCGCCGACAAACTTTCTTACGTCGGCTATGTCGGCCTTAAATATGTGCGCAAGCGGGACTGGGAGCCGGACTGGCGCAAGACCCTGGTTTCTCTTGGTGCAAACGTTCTGGTGTGGGGCTTTATTGTGCTGTTTTTGGGCTTCACCTATATCCATCTGCCGCTCGATGGAGATGGTTCCTTCCGCATGACGCCTCACGTGCCAATGATCTTTGCCATCCTGATTGCGCTGGGACTATATCGTCTCTTGCAGGACCCACTCAGCAAACTCAGCCACCGTTTCCTGCGCATGCCGTTGCGCACCGGCCTGTTTCCGAATTTCGATCGCATCAAGTTTCTCCGCGCACGCATTCCGGACGATAAACTGCGCAACTCTGCCATCCGCGTGATCATGACCGCCACCGATATTCAGCGCGGAGCTGCCCGCTTCTTTTCCAATGCCACGGTTGACACTCTGGTCAACGATCCGGGGGCCCATGAAGAATTTGTCCGCCGGGAAGTTGAGAACCCGCAGGACTTGGTGCTGTCTGCGGTGGCATCTTCCGCCTACACATTTGCATATGAAGCCGTAACCATGGAAGGCCGCTTATGGACGGACGGCGGCATTATGACTAACCAGCCGGTGCTGCCGGCCCTGCGCCTGGGCGCCGACGTGCTCTTCCTTGTCCTGATTGCGCCACTGGAAGGCGCCGACCAGAACCAGCCGATCAAGACTTTTCTCGATGTCGGCGTGCATGCCGTGGATATTCTGATCTCCAAAAATTTCAAATCGGATATTGCCATGCTCACCAACATCAATCGGCTGTGCGCGATTTATGCCGGGGAAATGGGTGTGAAGCCGGAGCAACTGGAACTGGAGATCGGCAAACAGCATTATCGGTTTGTGAAGTTCTTCAACATTGCCCCAGAGAAACCCCTGCCTGCGGCGGCCCTGGATTTTGACAGCCAGATCATCAGCCCCATCATTGTGCAGGGATACCGCGATGCCCGCTCGGTGATTGAGCATTTCCTGGAATATGAAGTTTCGCGTCCCGCCCGAGAGTCGCGGCGCATGGTCCGGCTCGCCGTCGAGCGTCCGGAAGGAAACTTTCGGGTGACCGGGAGATAAGGGTTGCGAGTCCTTGTGTTCCAGTTCACGGCTTCGTTATTCTTGTACCAGTCCTCGTGCGCAGCTCGAGCGTCATCACCCGATTTCCCAGCCAGAATGTTGATGATTAACGTTTTTAATTCTCTTTTAATGGACGTAATAAGAAAGGTCTGTAGCATCGGGTGTGGATGGGACGCGGCTGTAACAGGCCCATCTTCCTGATTTTGCTTAGCGTTCACACTCGAACCAGGGAAGGTAGTCCTGATGCCACTATTGTCGTTGAATCCGTTCGTCCTGCGATTTGACAAAACCAATCCTGGCGTCATGGAAAGCCACTGTTCAGTTTGCCATCGCCTGGTGGCTGCCAGCAGGGAATTGAGAGTATTGGAAATTGTGCAGCGAATCCACCTCGGTAAATGGCATGCGCCAGAGAGCCAGCTTCCAAAAGAACTTGTTATGTAGTCCAATCGGTTTGGCGCAGGTTCTATTTTTTGTTTTGTCCCGAATAGGGTTCAGTTTTGGCCCGCTCGTGTGGATTGCCACTGTGCGGCTTCTTCCGGGGTTCTGGCTTCCTGGTGCCTAGTGCAATATCCGCCAGCTCCAGCAATCTGCTGCTGTTGGGAGGTCCGCCGGGTCGATTGTCCCAGGCACGTTCCCCATTCGCGCCCTTTAAGCTGAAACGCGGCGCAATCCAGAGCGCTTCTTCAGCAGGCGCGGCTTTATCTTTCCTTTTAGTTTTCCTGGCCATGTGACATCAGATCGGAATAGAGCCACAAAACGGACGCAATGTGCATGAAGGGTACCGCAACCTGCATTTGAGCGCAACCTGTGCATGACTGCAAGCGGGGCGCAATTTGCAAATGCAAACCGCTACATCCAGTTCTTCCGCACGCCGCGTAACAAACCGCGCGAAGACTTGAATTAGACTCGGCTTCGCGGATCGTCAGAAAACCGTCTCAAGTTGAGGGCCGCTCGACAGGGCAACCCTTCCAGTTCTCAACCTCATCCGAATTGTCAATTCAACTTTCTTAGTGTGTCCGGTTTGGGGGCTGGGCTGACATGGCGGGGGTTACATACAGGCCGGGAGAAATAGTTCCTACGTCGGGCGTATATCGAATTGATCATCGCCTGCATCGCCTGATGCATGAAGCAACCCTTGGAAAGGGGACGAGATTCCCGCTGTGCCGAACATGCCGCGCCGGCGTTACGTTCTCTCTGGCTCACGCCATCCAAGGCAGTATTGTGCCGTTCAGATCAACAGACATTCTTCAGGAATACCCTGAAAGCTAAAACCGGCAACCCCCTTTCGAAACAATAAGGCGCGGAGAGGTTTGTTCTCTATTGCACACCCTAAAACAGCCCATCTGTGAGATGCTGAATATATGCCGCAATTAATTGTTACAGAAAAGATCGACGGGAACCCCGTTGCCTGGCGCTGCTCCGATTGCCGCCAGGGTTTCTCCGCGCGAGGCAAGCTCACGACGCAGGAGAGAAATCACAAAGTCGCCGCCGAGTTTAAGACCCACGTGGAAGAGAATCATAAGAGTGAGAGCGCTCGTCCCATGGCGTTTGCCGCTGCGGTTCCGTTGCCAAAGGACTAGATCTTACCTTCCCGATTCTGACGTGCTGCTGGCTTTCCTGAATGGGCTGGCGCCCGTGATGCGGTAATCCTTGTAGTCAATGCTGAAGTCCGCGCGCCCCCCAAGGCGCACTGCGGTAACGCTATGATTATGCGCAGGCAGCCAAAAATCGTTCACGTTCACATAAACAGTTTCAATCCTGGTCCCTTTGATCCAGAACGAAGGATTTTTGGCCGGCTCTCCATCCATGCGTACAATGGCGAACTGCTGGTCGTCCACCCAGATTTTGCCCTGAAAAAGATATTTGTTCCTGGTGCGCGGCTTGACGGAAAGCACATATGATCCGCTGCGGGGTCCGGGTTCATAGGCTACCAACGCAAACTCGTAATTTTCCTGGTTCATGGCGATGCGCTTCTGGTTTTCCCCTTCAAACGCGTCTTTCTCGCCTTCGATCAATTTCTTAAAGACCCGCTCAATCAACATCTTCGATCCGGTTTGCGAAACGATTTCAAATTCCTTGGTTTCCGGCGCCCGGTATTTCATGTTGACTACGATCTCGGCGCTGCGGCCTCCGGGAAATCCCTTGTACTCCAGCCGGTAGATCCTGGTGGATTCATATGCCTGCAGAGCCTGGGCGCGTTGCAGGTTCATCCGCACCAGGTTCTCAACTACCTGCTCGGCTTTCAATTGACCGGCATTCGGTTGCTGGTTAGCGCTGGTTTGCGCGCGCGCTAATCCGCAGAGAAAGGGGCAGAGCAGAAGAATCAGAATGATCATCCGAGCAGATGCAGGCGGGGTGCGTTGGGTGATTGCGGTCGAAGTGGAAACCATGTGAGCCCGTGGGCGGCCTGCCGGACGACCGCATGACGAATCATGGCATTTTACCCGGAAAAATACTGTTCACAAGAGGACAATTCGGCTCTTGCGCGAAAAGTGACGCTTGCCAGGGATGATACGTGACATTGCGCGATGAATTGCGAATAGTCGGAGTGCGGCCATTCGAGCCATTGAGTAGCGGTTTGCGCCACTTCTCCGCAGATCAATTTGTTACAGATTTGTCATATTTTGCCATCCGTCCGATAAAACACATAAATCGTACAAACTGCTCAATAATGAACACTGCTGGCCCCGGAATAGGAGTAGCCTTAAAGTAGTGGCAAATCTTGTCAAAACCCGGCGCGACAAAGCGGCCCTGGCAGCTAAGGCCGCCTGGGGAGTCGCAGCAAAAGCAAGAAAAGCAAGAATAGTAAAGGCAGGCAACGGACACTTTGCGCCCATGGAGTTTCTGGCTAAAGCCGGGTCTGGCCGCACCATTTCCGAGGTTCAGAAAGACGAGCCTATCTTTGGCCAGGGCGATATAGCCACGGCGGTGTTTTATGTGCAAAAGGGCAGGATCAGGATAAGCGTCATTTCCAAGGCCGGCAAAGAGGCCACGGTCGCGTTGCTGGGGGCCGGCAATTTTCTAGGGGAAGAGTGTATTGCAGCGCCCCAAGTTCATCGGGTGGTTTCAGCCACCGCCATGGTTCCCTCCACCATACTCAAGATTGAGCGCGATGAGATGATACGCGTGCTGCACGAGGAACAGGCATTCTCTGAGGTGTTTGTAGCTTATCTTCTGGCCCGCAATGCCCGAGCCCAGGAAGACCTAGTGGACCAGCTTTTCAATTCCAGCGAAAAGCGGCTGGCTCGCGCGCTGCTGCTGCTGGCCCAGTTTGGCAAAGACGGCGCCGCGCCGGAGACCGTGATTCCCAAGATCAGCCAGGAAGTGCTGGCGGAGATGATCGGCACCACGCGCTCGCGCGTCAACTTCTTTATGAACCGCTTCCGTCAGATGGGCTTCATTGAGTACAACGGCAAGCTGACGATCCATACTTCGCTTCTGAACGTTATCCTGCACGACTAAGTCTCGGGTCGCTGGCCCCGCTCCGGTCCGACGCTACGGACTATTGCACATGCCTTAACCCACCTGTTCAATTTTGAACAGACATTCCAAGTTGCTGAACACATAATGTGCCTTAGTTCTAAGATTACCGGCAAAATAGGAAGGTCCCCCCGATGCCAACCGCTATAAGACATCAGGTACTGGTAGTAGATGATGACGCTTCAGTCAGAACAACGCTCACGATGTTGCTGCAGGCATCAGGCTATGAAGTGACCACGGCGGCGAACGGCTTTGAAGCTCTAGGGTTGCTAAAAAAGGAACTTCCCGCGATCCTGCTCTCCGACCTGAACATGCCGGAAATGTCGGGCTTCGAATTGCTTTCTGAGGTGCGGCAGAAATTCCCCAAATTACCCGTGGTCGCGATGAGCGGAGCGTATGAAACCGCGGACGCAGTTCCCGGTGGCGCAATTGCCGACGCCTTTTATGCCAAGGGGTATGGCAATCCTGGAGTTCTTCTGCGCATACTCTTTGAGATGACCAGCGCTCCCGCGGAGCACGCCGTTAACAATCCAAGACAAACTGCTCCCGTCTGGATTCCCCGAAATGGCAAAGGCTCTGCCGGCATTTCCTCCGTAATGGTGACGTGCCCAGGTTGCCTGAAGTCATTCCCCCTGGACGTGAAGAAGGAATACGCAGAGCAGGTGCAGGAAACCACCTGTCTGTTTTGTGCCGATACAGTCCAGTACATGATTGATTTTTCTCTGATCTCGCCGCCCGATCTTGCTAAGCAGGCATACTACCGCGAGCCGAAAGCCGCCTCCAGCGGCGCTTAAGCCGGTGACCGTCGCGGTAGGTCACTCGGGCGTCCCCGGAAGGTCTGTCACCAGTCTCCGATTCGCCGTCTTTCTTCTGGCTCTCTTCCTCAGCGTTATCCATGACTAACGCTTTGTCAACGGAAGCGATCCAACACTGTTCACAATTGCACATGTACTAAGTGTCACGTCTTGTTTGGGACAGACAGGCCGTGCTGCCGATGCGAGAATCGGCATGTCAAGAGTCAATCCTATCGACAACAAGAAGAGGTTTCCCATGTTGAATCCTTCGAGACATCAGGTCTTGATCGTGGAAGGTGACGCGGCTGTCCGAAACACTCTTGCTTTGTTGCTGAAGGCTTCGGGTTACGAAGTGAGCACGGCCGCTAACGGCGCGGAAGCCCTCGCGCTATTGCAAATGGGAACCCCGGCCATCCTGCTGTCTGACCTGAACATGCCGGAAATGTCGGGATTCGAACTGCTGGCTCTGGCGCGACGTCAGTTTCCTGAATTATCCCTTGTAGCCATGAGCGACGAGTATGAAACATCGGAGGCAATCCCTACTGGCGCGGTTGCAGACGCTTTTTACGCCAAAGGTCGCGGTAATTTGAAGGGCCTGCTACGCATTCTTTCTGAAATGACCAGCGCACCTGCTGCGGAGCCGAGACAAGCCAACCCCTTGATCAACTAAAGCGTGTTTCAAATGTACTTGCCGAGAGAGCGGGTGCTGCGTTGCTTTTAGGATATACACTCAGCCTCAATGGTGTTTTTGAATGCGCTCTAAGAAGCCACTTTCACAGGCGGGGGTACCTGCAAGTTCGGCATGGGCCGGCCCACAAATAAACGGCGGGTGGGTATGGCCAGCCAGCGTGCCCAGCGCGTTGACCATGCCACGCGCGCGCTGTCGGTGGCAATGCCGGTATCGGCGTACATGCGGCGGTAAAGTTTTGAAATCAAGATAAAAGCCAGCCGGCCCTTGATCGACTTCAGGAAGTGCGAGCGCTTCCAAATCACGCGAATGCTGTAAAAGTGGTCCCAGACTCCCTGGGTGCGGGCGCGAATTTCGTCAGCCTCCATCACGGGATGCGTCCAAAACAATTTCGGACGGATGGCCTGGGGAATCAGCCAGCCGCGTGTGAGCGGAACCCCGCCGATGCGTCTGGTGTCATCTTTCATGCTCTGTTCCCACTTGGCAAAATCCACCGTGCCAGGGAACGGCGTAAGCATCACAAATTGAGCGAACGTGAGTTCTGCCTGCTCCGCTACAGCGGCGGTCGCGGCAAAAGTATGCGGACGGTCACTGGGCAGGCCGAAGATGAACGAGCCCAAAATATGAATGTCATGCCGGCGGAATTTGCGCAGACGGTCCACCAGTTGTTGTCCCGCGAGATTGAAATCTTTATACACGTCCTTGAGTCCTTCGGGCGTTACCGCTTCCACTCCAACCAAAGCACCGTGGATGTGGGCCGCTTTCATGGCTGCCAGAAATTCCGCGTCCTCGGCCGCTTCCATGGTGATCTGGGTAAAGAAAACAGTGTCAGAAGGAAGTTGCGCGAGGCGCGCCATCAGTTCAAAGCGCTCGGCGCGGATCCCCTTTAGCTCAGCCAGACGAGGCCCATTGTTCTGGCGCGCGGCCAGTTCAAGATCGGTCAAGGTTACGGGATAAAAATTGTCGTCGGCCAGCGCGATAAAACGAAAGCCCAGGCGGCGCAAATTCACGATCTCTTCGATGACGGAATCTGAGGGCCGCTGGCGGGGACGCTGGCCGTCAGTACGCCAGACAGAGCAGAACGAGCAATGTTTGGGACAACCGCGGACCGTCTGCACGGAGGCCCACATATAACTATTGGGCGGAAGCAGGTCCCAGCGCGCAGGCAGAAACTCATTGCCTTCAATGCG
>DASYKK010000437.1:0-8424 GCA_035995565.1 Candidatus Angelobacter sp. | reverse complement strand
ACAACCGGCGCTTGCGACGGGAAATACTCATCTATTTTAAAGGGTTTGCCGAAGGTGTCAAATGATCGGGCATCGAGAAATCGGGTCATCCGAGATCGGGGGCCGCTTTTATGTTGACATGGTTCGACTCGGCGAATAACTCAAAAGAAGAATCAGCGCCCGTTCGTGGAGAGCGAAGGGCGCCGAAGTTTCTTAAGCAACCAATCTTTACTTCAATCAATAGTTCAATCAATGCACTGTAAACGTCGCGCTGCTTTGGAAGAGCTTGCCTGCCGTGTTCCATGCGTTGACGACCAGCTTATGCGTTCCCACCGCTTCCGCCGCTGATCCGCTAATGGTTCCGCTGCTGGAAGCCGCAACCTGCTTGCCATCGATATAGGCTTTCATGGTGGAGATCTTCGCAGTCCCGCCGTTGGCTGCGGCCGAGACAGCAACGGGTGAAGTCACGGATGAGCCTTGCGTTGGAGCGCAGATGTGAATGCCAGCCGCGGTGGGCACGCTGCACGCCGTGGTTCCGCCCACGGTAAAGTTAACGATGGTTTGATAGACCTTGTCATTGGAGTCCCATGCGTTCACAGCCAACTGGTGATTGCCCACAGCCTTGGCGACAGAAGCATTCATGGTGTTGGTTTCGGTGGCGGAAACCTGCGTACCATCGATGTAAGCCTTCATGGCAACGATGGGGAAACTTCCACCTGTGGACGACGCGTTAATGGCAACCGGCGAACTTACGGTAGATCCCGCTGTTGGAGAGCAGACACGGACGCCTCCGCCGCCAGAAAAGAATCCGCAATCACGCGCGGAGGTGGCATTCATGAAGACAAACATGTGGCTGTCTTCGCCGCCGGCGCCGGCGATATCCGGGCGATTGTCGCCATTAAATTCAGCTACCACGGCGGCAGCTGCCGTTCCCTGATTGTCACCCGCTAGATAGATTGGGCCATTCCAAACACCTTTGCTCGGCTGCGTGAAAACGGCAAAAGCGCTGAATAGCGATGTCTGCGTTGAATAAGCCACGGGCAAAATGATGCTGTGCAGGCCGGTGCCTTGAAGGTCGCCTTCAGCCGCTTTGTGGCCCATGTCTCCGTAAATAGCATCCACGTGCAGTGAGAGAGCGCTGAAATTGCCGCCACCATTGTTGGTGAAGGCAATCACTCCCGGAGGCTCGCCGGGCGCGTTAGTAAACGGAACCAGCAGGTCAGGCCGGCCCGTGGCATTGAAGCCCACCGTGTTCGCCGCTATCAGTGTGGCTGTCTTGGAAAAGATGGTGGTCGGCGCCTGGAAACTGCCATCGGGGTTCTGATAGAAAATCACCACCGAGTTTCCATTCATGATCGCCGCGATATCGTCCAGACCGTCGCCGTTATAGTCAGCTGCTGAAACTCCTCTGATCTGTGATCCCGCGGGACCAGCGATCGTGCGCTCAGAAAACTGTCCGAGGCCGTTATTCATCAGCAGCGTGATGTTCGACCCGCCATAGGAAACGATCAGGCTGAAGAGAGATTCAGGACTCGCGATAAGGGTGCCGATTGAATCCGGACACGCAGGGAGCGGGTAATCCTGGTGCGGTTTGAAGGTGCGATCACCATTATTAAACAGGATGGAAACGCTTGATGGAACCGGCGTTTGCGGCGGATCAGGGGTGTTGCCGCAGTTGGCGGTGGCGAGGTCCGGGAAGCCGTCTTCATTAAAATCGGCCGCCGCCACCGAGTTGGTAGCGACGCCGCCAGTCAGGTAAGTCGCGGATGGGCCTGCGGGAAAATTTCCGTTCCCGTCATTCAGGAACACACTCACACTGTTGCTCCCGGCCTGGGTAGTGATGAGGTCGGGCTTGCCCAATTGATTGAGCTTGACTTGAAAAATATCAGTCGGAATATTTGGGCTGCTGTGGACTGACGGATTGAAAGACACCTGAGCAAAGCCGGGTGTCGCAAGCACCAGCGCGGTCGCTATCAATGCCAGCGCGGCGCAAAACAAACTACATCTAGAAAAGAAGACGTTACGGTGGGAAGCGGAATGCATGTAAACCTCTAACCGGGGGACCAGTTTTGCCTCGAGGGACTAACGACCAACGTTGTTGCTGGATAAGAACCAGCAGAACACGTGAGGGTTGCTGCACAAAACAAAACAATCGCGCCTTAATACTTTTCACAGTGTTGCGATGTTTTTTCTCTCACATGTGACTGTCAGGGGTCCGCGACACGACAGCGGAGCCCGATCCCTCACTACGCGTTCGGGATGGCATATCGACTTGGTGACATTGTCGCCATTAAGCCAGATAGTCAAAGCCTGCTTCATCAATGCGGAAGAAATACTCTCCATGAACCACCTGTAGAGCCCAAATGCATTCCTTACAGCCAAAGTTTTAGAGGGTTCTGCACGCTTAGGTTTAGCCTGATCTAGCCTCGGGCATCGAGCCCGAACTCGCGCTTGTGACCGATTGTTTGGGCTGTCTCGCACCACATACCATTTCAAGAGGCGGAAAGTCCGCGTCGCGCGGATCGCACGCCCCCTTTTGTTTTTTAATGACACATATGGGAGGGTGTAATGAAGCATCTATCAATGAAATCAGGAATCCGTTTTTTGCTTTCTCTCGCCGTGATGTTCATTTTTGCCGCTACTGCATTCCCGCGAGAGATCGTTACCGACTACGATCATCACGCCAACTTCGAGCGTTACCACACATATTCGTGGGCCAAAGTGCAGACGGCCAACTCTCTCTGGGATGAACGCGTTAAGCAAGCGATCGACAATGCTTTGCAGAAAAAAGGCTGGCAGAAAGTCCCCGAAGGGGGTGACGTTTCCATCGTCGCCGTCGGAATGACGCGCGATAAGCCGACTCTGCGTACCTTCTATGACGGCTTCCCCGGCTGGGGCTGGAGCGGTTTCGCTGACGCAACCACCACAGTGGAACATTATAAGGAAGGCACGCTGGTGGTCGACCTGTTTGATACGCAGACTAAAAAACTGATCTGGCGCGGATCCGCCAGCGATCTGCTTTCAGACAAGCCAGAGAAAAACGAGAAGAAGCTGGAGAGCGCCGTGGAAAAGATGTTCGAGCATTTTCCGCCCAAACCTAAAGAAAGCTAGATAAAGCTAAATACGAATAGAGATCAGCTATGGCCTTCCCGAACCGATATGTTGCCGGCCAGTGGCTGGCATCGAAACTGCAGAACTACAGGAACCGGTCAGACGCGATTGTTCTGGCACTTCCACGGGGCGGCGTTCCCGTTGGGTACGAAGTAGCACAGGGATTGAATGCTCCGCTGGATGTTTTCATCGTGCGCAAACTGGGAGTGCCTGGGCACGAGGAACTGGCCATGGGAGCAATCGCTTCCGGCGGAGTGCGCCTTCTCAACCAGAATGTGATTGAGATGTTCCGCATTCCTACGGGCCTCATCGAGATGACCACGGCGGGAGAGCAGCGCGAACTCGAGCGGCAGGAGCGCGAGTATCGCGAAGGACGTCCACCGCTCGATGTGCAGGGACGGACAGTCATTCTAGTGGATGATGGCCTGGCCACCGGAGCGTCAATGCACGTGGCGGTGGCTGCACTCAAACAGAAAAAACCGGCACACATTGTGGTTGCCGTTCCCGTAGCTGCGCAAGAGACATGTTCTGAATTTGACGGAGAGGTGGATGAGGTGGTCTGCGCAGTGACTCCTGAGCCATTCTGGTCAGTGGGCCAGTGGTACGACGACTTTTCCCAGGTTAGCGATGAAGAAGTACGCGATTTGCTTCGCCGCGCCGCCAACCTGCCCGCACCGAAGGCAGCCTGAATGTAACAACCGTCATCATCTTCTAGTTATGGAACCCAGAGATCCACTGCGCGAGATACGCGAGAACGCACATCTGCTGACCAGCACCGGACAGGAGTATGACGAACTTCTGAAACTCATTGGCGACTCCCGTTTCCTACTGCTGGGTGAGGCCTCACATGGCACGCACGAGTTCTACCAGCGTCGCGCAGAGATTACCAAGCGGCTGATTGAAAACCATAGCTGCTGTGCGGTGGCGGTGGAGGCCGACTTTCCAGACGCGCATCGGGTGAACCGCTGGGTGCAGGGGCGCAGCGATGAGGAAGACGCAGTTGCGGCGCTCGGCTCATTCAAACGTTTCCCGAACTGGATGTGGCGCAACAAGGTGGTTGTCGACTTCATTACGTGGCTGCGGGGTTATAACGCCCGATTGCCGCTGGGAGGGCGCAAGGTCGGCTTCTACGGCCTTGATCTTTACAGCCTGCACGCTTCCGCCCGGGCGGTGCTGGATTTTCTGGAGAAGGTTGATCCGGAAGCCGCAAAGCGCGCACGCTACCGCTATTCCTGCTTTGAGCACTTCGGCGAAGATACACAAGCGTATGGTTACGCTGCCAACTTTGGCCTGAGTAAATCCTGTGAAGATGAGGCGGTTAATCAACTTGTGGAAATGCAGCGCAGCGCCGCCGAACTTGCCGCTCGAGACGGCCAAACCGACCCGGACGGCTTTTTTATCGCTGAGCAAAACGCCCGTCTGGTGATGAATGCGGAGCGCTACTACCGGACCATGTTCCAGAGCAACGCGGAATCCTGGAACCTGCGCGACCAGCACATGTTTGAGACACTGCAGGCGCTGGAAAATCATCTGGGAGGCCAATCCGCCAGGATGGCAGTGTGGGCGCATAATTCGCATCTGGGCGATGCGCGCGCCACGGAGATGAGAGACCGAGGGGAGTGGAACATCGGCCAGCTGGTGCGCGAACAGTATGGCAAGGCATCATTCCTTCTGGGCTTTACAACCTACACCGGCACTGTGACAGCAGCCTCGGATTGGGATGCACCGGCGGAGAGGAAACAAGTACGGCCGGCGCTGCTGGGAAGCCATGAAGAACTGTTTCATCGCGCGGGATTGCACAACTTCTTTCTTGACCTGCGTGGCGACGAGCGCTGGCTGGGCGACGCCTTCGATCGGGAACTGCTGGAGCGGGCCATCGGCGTGATCTATCTGCCACAGACGGAGAGAAGAAGCCACTACTTCCGCGCCTGGCTGCAAGAACAATTCGATGTTGTGATCCACCTGGATGAAACAACTGCGCTCGAACCCCTGGAGCGGACCGCGCAATGGGAGGCAGGTGAGGTCCCGGAGACGTATCCGTTCGCGGTGTAAGGCAGCGCATGTTGGAGAAGATAATGCAATACCAAACGCTCAGGGCTCCGCAGCAACAATTTGCGCTTTATGCAGAGAGCTATCCCCAAAAGAGAGCAGTAGAGATCCCAATCGACCGCGCAACGCTAGCCGGTGACCTGGTTGTTCCGGATTCTGCGGTGGGCGCGGTCTTGTTTGCGCACGGAAGTGGCAGCAGCCGTCACAGTCCGCGGAACCGCTATGTGGCACAGGTGTTGCAGGAAGCCGGACTCGCCACTCTTCTGCTGGACCTGCTCACACCCGAGGAAGAACATTTTGACAACCGGACAGCCGCGCTTCGATTCAACATTCGGCTGCTTGCCGAACGGCTGGTTGTGGCCACCCAATGGCTGGTTGCGCAGCCACAAACCTCGCAACTCCCGGTCGGCTACTTTGGAGCAAGCACAGGCGGGGCAGCCGCCCTGGTGAGCGCTACGGTGGTCCCGGAGCTGGTATCGAGCGTGGTCTCGCGAGGCGGCCGGCCCGATCTGGCCGGAACAGCGCTACGCCATGTGGTGGCACCCACGCTCCTGATTGTTGGCGGCGAGGACACGATCGTTTTGGAACTTAATCGCAAGGCCCTGGAACTCCTTCCAGGTGAAAAAAGGCTGGAAGTGGTTCCAGGCGCTACGCACCTCTTTGAGGAACCCGGAGCACTCGAGGCAGTCGCGGAACTGGCCAGAGACTGGTTAGTTCGTCACCTTGCAGCAGCCGGCAGTCGCACACGGGCGGCGTGAGGCGCGGGCATAGCATCAGGAGGATTTCTATGGCCGACATTCTGGAACGCGGCGACATCTTCTTTCTCTACCGGCCCAAGCTGGATGTGCAAACAGTACGCCGCCTGGATGATGTGCAGCGCTTCTACATGGTGCTGAAACCGGAGAGAAAGAAGCGGTTTCGACGGATCATCATAGGACGTAAGCGCCTGCCTGACATCGGCAAGCATGAGCGCACCTGGGGCTTTGTGGATCGAGTCACTCAGACCGCGGAAGAAGTGGAAGACGACTTTGATCCGCAGGTGTATGAAACCAAAACTCGCGGCGAACGCGTGGAGCCGCCGGCGCGGCCAGTGGGCGAGGGCATTTACGTGATCGCACGGCACGACGACCATACGCATCTGGCGTATGCGCTGGAAGTCCCGGAAACGCCGGGCGAGGCGCAGCGCGAACTGAACATCAGGAAAGAAGCAAGTCTCATTGTCACGGTGAAGAACCCAGACGTGGATTCGCCGCCGGAAGCAGGCCTGGCACGCACGAGAAAGGCGGCTTATCCGCACCGGCTGAAGAGCAAGTTCGGCGACAAGCGCTTCGTTGATCTTGATCCGCCAGATTTTCTCGACTATCCGGGAACCGAGCTGGTGCTGGTGGGCGCCAGCTTCAACCCTGCGCATGAACTTGGACTGAAGCTCAGAGCGCGGCGCGAGAGCGAACGCGCGGATATCTTCACTGAATTGAAGATGGAGCGCGATGTGCATCCTGCCGAGCCGCTGCTCACGGGAAAATGGGCGTAAGCACAATGTCTTAGTGAGAGCTTGCTCTCTGGTCGGAGAGCCTGAGTTGATCGTGCCGGCATCACAAAATGCGGGTTCCAAGGTCACACAAAATGTACAAAAACATTCTCATCCCGACAGATGGTTCTGAGCTTGCGGGCAAGGCGGTGGAGCACGGAATCGGATTGGCGAAGGCGGTAAGCGCCAAAGTGGTGTTTCTCACCGTCTATGAACCTTACCGCATCGTCACTCTTGATCCGCTGATGGTGGAGTACACGCCGGAAGACTATAAGAAGCTGGCGGAAAAGACTGCTGCCAAAATCCTGAGTGACGCTTCACAAAAAGCACAAGCCGCCGGCGTGCCGTGCGAAGCCCTTGTGCTAGAACGCGACCGCATCCATGAAGCCATTGTTGATACCGCGACAACCCGGAAATGCGACCTCATCACCATGGCTTCACATGGCCATCGTGGCGTTGCCGCTCTGCTGCTAGGCAGCGTGACCTTGAAGGTGCTCACGCATGCGAAGATCCCGGTGCTGGTGCATCGACAAAACTAAGCAGCTTCCGTCTCGCCCTCTCTGCTCCGCAATGTGCGGAAGGTGATGGAATAACGCAGCTCTTTTACGGCGGGAATGCTGTGCTGGAATTTCCAGCGCGCCGGCCCACGCATCAGGTAGATGGAACGCGGTTCAAGCGTGAGCGCAACCGGCTTGCCTTCCGCCTTATACGGCTTAAAACGCATGCGAGAAGTGCTGGCCAGAGAAATGCCGACGATCGTGCCAAACTGCGGAGCGTCGCGATGCCAGCCGATAGGCGCGCCCGGAGAATATTCAGTCACCATGCCTTCTACCAAGGAAGCGGCAGGAACGCCGGCAAATTCCGCTGCGCGCTCACGCACGGGCGCCAGGAATTCAGGAAAGCTTTGTGTCGGCGTGGCCCTGCGGGTGGTGAAGTCATATTCCAGACCAAATTCCAGCACACGACGTTTGGCCGTGTAGCCATGAAAATCAAATGCCTGAAAAGACAGTCCGCGGAAGATGCGAATCAGCTCGGTTTCTTCCGCTTCGCTAAGGAAGTCAGGCTGGTAGAGCAGACCTTCGGGCAAATTGTCGAGGGGGAAAAGCGTGCCGGAGGTGAGCGAAGAGCCCATTACTTTAATAGATGCAAAGTTCATAAATTTGATCCAGATAGAACGAACCATACTCCGAACAGCCCGTCATCCGCGCAAGTCGGCACAGACTTTCCGCAAACGGCATCGACCGAACTTACGATCGCAAAGACAAGAGCACTCAAGGCTGGGAGTAAGACTGCTTTCTTAATCCGAAAGACCCCAGCCCAATAATTTCCCGCATCTACTCTGCTTCTCTATAGGCTGTACAGAACGTCACCCGTCAATCTTGCCACTCGGAGAGAGTTCCCCAAATGGAGAAATTAAAGAACCTGCTACGCCCGAGTCTTGTCGTCTTTACCTTTGCGGCATGTGCCGTGGTTGCCGGATGCGGCGGGCACTCGTCCACATCAAACGCGATGGCTTCGCCGAGCCCTGCGCCGGGGACCCCAAACCCCGCCAATCCCAACGCCAAAACGATTCCCGACATACAGAAGCTTGGCGGCTGGCAGACCTGCTTCGGATCCTGCAGCGGAACTCCGGCGGCAAATTTTTCCATGGCACAAGGGGTTGCCACGCCGTCGCTGAGCGGCGCTTCCGCGCGGTTCCAACTGCTGGCCGGGACGCATCCGTTTGGCGGCGTGCTGTGGTTCAAAGCCCTGGGAGC
>DASYKK010000436.1:0-8325 GCA_035995565.1 Candidatus Angelobacter sp. | reverse complement strand
GCCATAGCAAGCATGTCTTTGCCATGGACTCTTGTTGGCAGGTCGGCCTTGCGCAGGATCGAATGCAGGTTCTGTTCGATGAAGTCCGGCTGCCCTTCCTCAATGATCAACACTGCGCGCTTGCCTGCGCAGAATTCCTTGACCTCTTCGTCGATCAGCGGATAGGTCGCATTCAGAACATATAAAGGTATCTGGCTGTCGCCAAAGGCGTTTCCCAGCCCCAGCAGTTCCAGAGCCCGTACCACAGCGTTGTACATTCCGCCTTGAAGAATGATGCCGAAGTCCTGGGTGCCATCCGCAAAGCGTTCGTTCAAATGGTTCTCGCGAATCCACTTTTGCGCTGCGGGCCAGCGTTTCTCAATCTTCTCGTGCTCATGGAGAAAGCTGCCCGGCGGCAGCACGACCCGGCTGGCATCGCGCACCGGATTCTCCATTGCGTCTTTCAGGGTAAAACTGGAGCGGACATTATCTTTGGCGATGAAGCGTCCGTGTACGTGACAGGCGCGAATGCGCAACTCAAGCATCACTGGCGTGTTCGTAGCCTCTGACAATGCAAAGCCCTGTTCCACGGCCTGCACGATGGCGGGCAGGTTCGGCCGGGGATCGAGCAGCCAGATCTGCGACTTCATGGCAAAGGCATGAGAGCGTTCCTGCATGATGCTGGAACCCTCGCCGTAATCTTCGCCAACAATAATCAGCGCGCCTCCGATTACGCCGCCGGAAGCCAGATTGGCCAGAGCATCGGAAGCCACGTTAGTCCCTACGGTGGATTTGAATGTCACGGCGCCGCGTAGCGGGTAATTAACGGATGCAGCCAGTGTGGCGGCCGCGGTAGCTTCAGACGCGCTGTGCTCAAAATGGACACCCAGTTCCATCAGGATGTCATTGGCATCGGTCAGTACGTCCATCAAATGTGAGATGGGAGCGCCTTGGTAGCCGGCGACGTACGAGACCCCGGATTGCAGCAGCGCTTTGGTGACTGCGAGAATGCCTTCGCCGCGAAATTCTTGTCCCGCACCGAGGTAAAGCTTCTGGACTTCCTTCTTGAAAAACCGCTCGGCCATTTCCGCCTCAATTGATTTCGTGGTTCCTGAAAGTGGAATTCTAAAGGAACCAGGCACAGCGCTCGGCTCAGGTGGCCTCTGCCGGAGAACTGGCGAAATTCTAGGTCTAAACATTTTAGATGTCAAATATCTTGCCAATCCCCACGGTGAGGAATATATTTCTCGTCGCGCACGAGGGAGGAATCCTTATGCAACATCGTTTTGCCACGATTTCCGTGAGCCTGTCACTGGCCTTGCTGCTGTGCACGGCCGCTTTGAGTCAGACTATTACCGCTTCGCTGCAGGGACGTGTGGCTGACAAATCCGGCGCGGTCCTGACTAAGGCAACCGTCACCGCCACCAACACGGAAACGGGACTCTCAAGATCGACTACTTCGAATGACACCGGCGAATACAAGATCGCTTCGCTACCTGTGGGCAATTACAGGGTCGATGTAAAGGCCGGAACGTTCCGGCAGCAATCGCGTGCCATCGCGTTGAGCGTGGGCGAAGTTGCGACCTTGGACTTCTCCCTCGTCCCAGGCCAGGTGGAGCAGCAGCTTATGGTGACGACGGAAGCCCCACTCATCGAGCCAACGCGGACTTCAACAGACACTGTGATTGACCAGGCGCAGATCCAGAACCTTCCGGTAAACGGCCGCCAGTTCATCGACTTCGCGTTGCTGGCTCCGGGCGTAACCATTGGCGACACCACTTCCGGCAGCACGGATGTGATCATTGAACCGGTTACCAAGCTCTCCTTCGCCGGCCAGAACATTCACTACAACTTTATTGCCATAGACGGCGCCGACAATATCTCTACGGCATCAGGCGTGCAGAAGACCACGCCGTCCACGGACGCAGTGCGTGAGTTCCGCGTGATCAACAATACCTATAGCGTAGAAGCCGGACGCGCCGTTGGCGGGATCGTCAACATCATCACCAAGAGCGGAACCAATGATCTTCATGGCACGCTGTACGATTATCTCCGCAATGATGCTGTGGATGCCCGCAGCGAACTGGCGGCCCCCGGCCTGAACAAGCTGCGGCAAAACCAGTTTGGGTTCGCCCTGGGTGGCCCCATAAGAAAAAACCGCACGTTTTTCTTCGGCAACTATGAAGGCCAGCGCCGCAGCGAAAACCCATATTACAACTCGGTGATTCTCAACAACCTGTCCCTGATCAACCAGTTCAAAACCAATTTTGGCCTCGCTCCCGAGCAACTGAACCAAAACCGGAAGAGCGATTATGATAATTTCCTGCTCAAGCTGGACCATTCATTTACGGAACACGAATATATGTTCCTACGATACTTCTTCAACGATGGACGGCTCACTAACGTCTCGCCTCTCAATGACGGGTTTGACCTCCCTTCAGGTTTCAAAGACAACAATCTTCGCGATCAGTCACTGGTAGGAAGCCTGTCATCAACTTTATCTACGCGTCTGGTGAATGAACTGCGACTGCAGTACGGCCACCGTACGTTCGACTTCCCCACTGTTACGACCCAGCCCCACCTGGAAGTTCTGAACACTTTTACCGCGGGCGTGAACCGTGGCAATCCTGATTTCTATCAGGAGAGCCGTACGGAGATTGTGGATAACGTGACTTGGCAGCACGGCAAGCATACGTTCGCCTTCGGGGGCGACTTCAGCCACGTGAACACGTTGGAATCCTTTCCGCTGTTCTATCCTTTTGAAGCCGACTTCGGATGCCTGCTGACGATTCAGTGCCCCTTCAGCCTCCAAGCGGGCGCGCCCTCTGTGATCTTCTTTGAACGGTTCCGCGCCCCGAACTTTACCGAACCGAACTTCAATCCCTCAGTGTTCCAGGGACAAAGAATCTCCACCGCCGTGCGCAACCAGGCGGAAGGAGAGACCCCGCACAATTATGGTGGACTCTATCTCCAGGATACCTGGCACGCCACAAGCAATCTGAACGTGAACCTTGGCCTGCGCTACCAGTTTGAGACTTTTCCCGCGAACGTGCTGAACGGACCAAAAGCAGAGTTCGATCCGCGCGGAGGCTTTGCCTATAACTTTGGCGGCAAGTACAACATTGTCTTGCGCGGAGGCGCGGGACTTTTTCATGGGATTATTCCCATGCCCTTGCTGGCCTGCCAGGCGCCATCGTGCGGCGGCACTACTGGAACATTCCCCGGCCACTCGAATGAGAATGCTTTGAATGCCACGACACGCCTGTTCGCTTTCGCCAGCGCACCGAACATTACACAGATTGCCCTTCAGAGTATGCTCAGCGGGACTTATCCGGATGCTGCTCCGCTGGGCTTCTGCCCTGGAGGCACGGTGGCAGGTTGCGGCTTCTTTGGCGATGCCGTGATCGCGCGCTTTGATAAGGACCACAAAGCCCCATATGGAGTTCAGAGCAGCCTGGGTCTTGAGTTTCAGCCGACGAAAGAATCCGCCCTGGACATCAGCTTCCTGCGCTCGAAAGGCGTCCACCTGGGAAGCTTCTTCAACGTGAATCAGCCAAATCCCAGCGGACAAGTAACTGTGCATAACTCCACCGGCCAGAGTGGCACGAAAAATACTTACTTCGCTGCTCCAGGGATTCCAGGCTCGCGCAGTGCCGGTCCAGGTTTCCCCACTCTATACGCTGTGTATTTTGAAGCTGCTTCCAGGTGGAACTCATCGTGGAACGGTTTGCTGGTCAACTTCAATAAACGCATGAGCCACCACTTCAGCGCCGGTATCAGTTACACGTGGTCAAAGGGAATTGATGATGGACCTAACCCGAGCTTTGTCCTCATTCCTCAGGACAGCCAAAACTTCAAGGCAGAGCGGGCGCTCTCGTCGGACAGCGTGGGCCAGCGCTTTGTGATGAACGCAACCATCGCGGGACCGACAAAGAAGAATATTATCGTTAACAATTTCCAGCTGAGCACCATCGTGACGGTGGAGTCGCCAAACTACTTCACGAAATTTGCCGGCTTTGATGCCAATGGCGACATCTTCGGCAACAATGACCGTGTAGGAATCGAGCCGCGCAATACGTTCAAAGGCGATAGCTATCAATCTGTGGACGTGAGAATTGCCCGCACTTTCAAGGCAACCGAGCGCTTAAACGTTGAAGCGATGGCTGAGGCGTTTAACCTGCTGAACACCGTGAACGTAAGGTTTTTTAACACGGTGTATGGCGCAGCCGACTTCTGCAACTTTAACGCAACGGCCCAGGGTTGTTCATCGACGCAAAGATTCCTGGACGGTTCGCCTAATCCGAACTACGGCACACCGCGGGCGCTATATAACCCAAGGCAAATCCAATTCGCGTTGAGATTGACCTTCTGATCCAAAGGTAAATAGGCTCATGGCTAACGTCCTTGCAGAACTGGTTGCGCAATTAAATAGCGGCGCTTTGCGCGTGATTGATCTGACTCAGCCCCTTAGCGCGGATACTCCGCTGCTACCTCTGCCGCCGCAATGGCCCAACACACCGCAGTTCCGCTTGTGGGAGATTTCCCGATATGACGATCGTGGCCCCGCGTGGTACTGGAACGGCTTTGAAACCGGTGAGCATACAGGGACGCATTTTGATGCGCCCGTTCACTGGGTAAGCGGTAAGGATCTGCCTGAAAGCAGCGTTGACAAGATCAATCCAAGGAAGTTCGTCGGTCCCGCATGTGTGGTTGACGTAAGTAATGATGTTCAGGAAAATCATGACTTCCTGCTTACGGTCGAGAGAGTCAAACAATGGGAGCGACAGCACGGCCGCATTCCTGCCGGCGCATGGTTTCTGCTGCGCACTCAGTGGTCAAAACGCACTGATCCGAAACAATACATCAACCTGAAAGACGACGGCCCGCACACGCCCGGGTTCGTCAAGGAATGCTCCGAGTTCCTGGCCAAGGAGCGAGACGTTTTGGGAGTCGGAGTGGAAACGGTGGGAACCGATGCGGGACGTGCCGCAACGTTCGATCCTCCTTTTCCCAATCACTACATCATGCACGGCAGCGGTAAGTTTGGCTTGGCCGGACTCTGCAACCTTGACCAGCTTCCCCCGGTTGGCGCCGTGGTGATTGCGGCGCCGCTGAAGATCGTCAATGGTTCAGGTAGTCCATTGAGGGTGATCGCCCTTACCACGTGATTGTCTGCTGCGGTACAACTTTCAAGAGCACTCTCCCCGCGCCAACCGTGGTAGTTGCTTAGTTAGTTGTCTTTCCTGGGCGCGAGCGCAGGGCACTTCCCTAATATTTGAACAATGTCGCAAGGCAAAAAAAATGCCGGGTTCCACCCAAGATGTTCGATTCTCAGCCGCGTCCCACGAAACCCAACCCTCAAGTAAATGTCGGTCGCGATTGATCTCATCGAATAACCCGCCATGGCTAGGCTGTCCGAGAGAAGATCACGTGAAGAAGTGCGAACAAATGTAGGAATAATCTAGGAACACCGAAACCAGGGACAAACACCAGCTAACACCAAGTCGGGTTTCGAGTCTTAATTCTTAAGCGCCAAGGCGCTTGCATATTCCTTCTTAGCCTCAAGCGCGAGCGGTAGATCAGGATCTGAGTGCGACCAACGATTGAGAAATATTTCGTACTCGGAGCGGGATTTGTCAATTTCTCCGGCAGAGAAATAGGCGCGGGCCAGAGCCAGATGAGCTAGCGGAACGTAAGGTGAATTGGGGGCAATGGCCTGATGGTCGATGAGTTTTTGAAACTGGGTAACCGCCTCTGCATTGTGATGCAATGCCAGCTCGGCCGCACCGCGATAATAGAGCGACGATAAATCCAGCATCACGGATAGATCATAGGGCTCGACAATGCGCAGCTGTGCCATTGCCGCCTCCGGTTTACCGCGTCTCAATTCTGCGGCCGCCCGCCCTGTCGGAAGATAGATCTTGTTGACCCTCACATCAAGCGGCGCGCTCTTTTGCAGGTCCGCGGCAATATCTTCCAGCCGCGCGAAGGCTCCAGCTTCACCAAGAATGAGTGCTGCCCAAGCCTGTTCATCGGGCGCTTCGCCAAGCAGGAGCCAAGCCTGGTCCACTTCAGCGCGTGCATTGGATGGAGAGCCGTACGCAGCTTCCACCTCTGCCTGATACAAAAGCACTTGACCGGCATGCTCCCGTGATCCGGTGCTATTCGCCAGCGATTCGGCCTGCCGGAACAGGGCACGAGCGGTGCGTACCTGCCCCCTCGCTGCCGCATACAATGCCGCTTCTACAACCATTTCGCTTTCCCGAGGGTTTTCACGGGCCCAGGCCAGCTGACGCTTCATTTCCGACTCGTCACCCTCGGCCGAGGCAATGGAGTAACGAAGGAGGTGAATGCCGAATCCATCCAGTTTGCGGCTTACAGTTTCGTCGAACAGCGCTTTTGCTTCAGTAAACTGTCCGTTACAGTGATATGCGTTCATCGCGTTAGTGCGGACGACTCCATTATCTGGCGAGAGACGCAGGGCTTCGCGCGCCAAATCCAGCGCACTTTCGGGTTGACCCAGCCTCAGGTAAACATAGGCAAGATTGTTCACCGGGACAACATCCCGTGGGTAGAGCTCATGCCACACTCGGTAAACATCAACGTGCTTGCCAGCCTCGCCGGTCATGGCATAGTAATGCGCCGCGATGTAAAGCCGCTCGCGCTCGGTCGCGTGGTCCCGCAGGTCGAAGGCCTTATGGAGATAGGCATGAGAAGAGCCCATTTCATTGGCGTTGCCGTAAATGATACCCAGCCGAGCGTAAGCCAGGGCAAAACCTGGATCCAGGTCGGTCGCCATCTTGTAGAAGGGTATGGACTCAAAATCCTGGCCTGCTTCCCGCTTTTCTTCGCCCAATGAGAATGCTTTCAGGGCTGCCAGCGAGTTAGTTGTGGCTTGTCCCAGTGGAGTGTGGAACTGCCCAGCTGAATTTTCGACTTCGCCCAAACGCTTTCGAAGCACGTCTGAAGCCAGCCCAAGGGCGGAAATTACATCGTCTCGAGA
The DNA here is from genome assembly GCA_035995565.1 of Candidatus Angelobacter sp. Classification (GTDB taxonomy): domain Bacteria; phylum Acidobacteriota; class Terriglobia; order Terriglobales; family Acidobacteriaceae; genus Angelobacter. The sequence goes on along the minus strand of DASYKK010000436.1, from coordinate 1,343 downwards.
ACTTGATGCCGCCTCCGCTCGCGCCAGGGCAGTCCCATCACCGCAGCGCAGAGCAACAAGCGCAATCTTATAGGCGCTTGTTCCTGCGGATGAGATTTGCCCAACTACCACGGCATGCGCACCCACCTGGCTGCATAAAGTAAGAGCGGCTTGTCGAGGAATGGTTGTGGCACTGGATCGCCCCGCGTCCTTTGTTGAGGCCAGAGTTTCACGGTCCGAGACAAAATTGAGGTAGGGAGATTCATTCAACTTGACTCGCAGCGCCTGCTTAAGAATCACATCAAACGAAGGATCGCCGGTGTTATTCTCAAAATCCGCAAGTAGAATCTTGTCGGTCGCCGCCAACACCTGCCCCCGGCGCCAATGAAATGATGCTCCGACCGCCAGGGCAATAATCACCAAAACTGCCGAAATAATAAGGATCCGCTGGACGGACGGATGCCACCGCCCGGGCCGATCTGAGACAAGGCCAGCGTTCTCTTGCTGAGGAGCGCCTTTGGCCTGCGTTTCACCCGCGATCACTGGCCGCGAACGGGGATCGTCTTCCCTGACGGATACCGCGCCTTCGGTATTCGACGAAGCTTTGATAATTTCCTGCACTGGCGCAAGGAACCGATAGCCGAGTTTGGGAACAGTTTCGATTACGACGCGACTTCCCTGCGGTGAACCCGATTCTCCATTCCCGCTCTGGGTGGCTAACGCCTTGCGAATCTGAGAGATGTTCTGGACGAGCGCCAAATCCTCCACAAAAGCATCCGGCCAAACCCGCTTCATGAATTCGTCTTTGGTGACCAGACCTCCGGCATTTTCCACCAGTAGCAGAAGTGTGTCGAAAACCTTGGGAGTCAGCGGGACAGGGTCACCGTTGCGCAATAAGAGGTGCTCAGCGGGATCCAACCGCCATTCGCCAAAGACATAAATTTTGCTTTTGCATACGGGCATAGATAAAGCAGGCAAGAGAGTCAGGATTTTATCAGGAAAATCTCAGCTTTTTGTGAATACTTGGCGACCCAAAATCGGTAAAAGTCAGGTATTGCCGCCCCATGAAGATGGGATTCGGAGCGCTCAGCCAAAGGAGAGTTCTATGAAGACCGGAAGATTTAGATTTTTTGGCCGCAAGGCATCGGTGACTCTGGCCATAGGTGTTGGCCTGGCAGCTGCGCTCGTGAATTTGGGGGCAGCGACCAGCCTTTCGGCTCAATCCCCTAAGGCAGCGAAGTCTAACTGCATCGCAATCGCGAGCCCTACAGTGCAGGGTGCGCCGGGCAATGCCGCCGAGACCGCCAATGGCGTGCGCGAACTGATCGCCAGCTATCTCTCCGGTCCCTCTTCGAAAGTGGTCG
>DASYKK010000435.1:0-3191 GCA_035995565.1 Candidatus Angelobacter sp. | reverse complement strand
CTGGATTCATCTACTCCAGTTCTTCTTTTTGCTCCGGGCCTTCTCGAAAATCTTTCTCTCCGGAAGCCTTCTTTCCTGAGCCAAGCAGATCTTCCATGCATTTAGCGATACGGCGCGCGCGTGATTCCGGTGTACGGTAATAAAAGATGGCAAGCAAATGAGTGCGGCGGTGTGACTGAGACACTTGTTCCCACTTCTCTCGTGCCCGGGGGTTCTGGCGGAAAGCCACCTGCAGGAGAGGAGGCAGCTCACGCTCGGCTTCCAGGGTTTCCATCAAGCGTTCTGCCATTTGCCGCGCACGCCGGCGGCGCGTGTCTTCATTTTTTGATTCGGCGATCCATCTGGCGATTTCATTTCGTTGAGAACGAGTCAGCGAGTCATGAAATTTCAACAAACGCTTTGATCCTCGCAGTTCGCGTAAGAGTTCCGTCGGGGCCACGACCGGCGGGCGTGGAGTCGTGTCGGGCTGAAGACGAAATTCTGCCGTGAGCCCGGGCGCAGTTTTTCCGCCTGACAACATTTTCTTGTTGACGATAAGGAAGTGGCGGCCTTCACCAGTGGGAAAGAGAGAAGTACTGAAAACGAATCCGTTGATTTCACCCTGAATCCTCAATTGACCGCGCTTGCCCCAGACTTTGGCAGCGTCAAACGGAATGCGCGCAATCACCCAACCCAGGCGATTATCGGTGCGCTCCAGCACTGCTTTGAAGGTCCTGGACACGGGCTTAGTGGCGGGCATCAACGATAGTCTAACAAGCGCCTTGGGGCGACAGCTATCACCGGGGTCTTGGCTGCGGAGCGGAACGAGTCAGGCGTCTCTTCTCTTCATCTCTTTGACAGTCTTGGTTGGGCGAGTGCGTTTGTCTGGCTTTTCAAAGTCATGTGCGACGGAAGGATTGAAATTGCCGCCGATCGTGTTGGGAACCTGGGGAATATTCTTGCCGGAGGTCTGGTTGCGCTGCTGGGTCCGGATGGGCATTTGCAGGATCTTGCTTTCGCCGTGCGGATTCGGAGACTTCTCCGACATCTGCTTACCGGACTGCCGGCCCTGTGGGGGAACTTCTCTTGGCCCTTTGCGCTCTGCCATAGCCACCTCTTATGTAATCAGATGGCGAAGTCCGGCGCCGGGTGGCGTCAAAATCGAGAGCTGACGCCCACCGGCGAGGACAAAGCAGGCTTTACCAGACGCGACAGGCGTTTTCATGCACCAGCGGCTTACCTTTAGCGCAGCCGAATGCTTTGGCGAACTCCGGCATATTGGCCACGGTGTTGTTCACCCGGTACTTGGGCATCGAGTGTGGGTTGGTCAGAACCACGGTGCGCATGATCTCCGGACGCAGCTGCGAGCACCAGTTGTTGGAGAACGAGAGAAAAAAGCGCTGCACCTCGGTAAGTCCATCGTCGCCCCTGGTTTCAAGCGTCTTCCCCTCCTGCTTTAGGGTGTTCTCCAGGGCGATCAGGGCAAGATAGATTCCGCCATTGTCCGCCGTGTCCTCACCCTGGGTGAGCAGTCCGTTCTGCTTCACGCCGGCTTCGGGAATTTCCTGGGTGTACTCGTCGGAAATGCACTTGCCCCGTTCGTCATAGTTTTTCGCGTCTTCCGATGTCCACCAATCGTGGAGATTTCCCTTGTCGTCAAATTTGCGGCCCTGATCGTCAAAGCCGTGCGTGATCTCGTGGCCGATGACAGCGCCCTCGGCCCCGAAATTGGTGGCATCATCCGCCTTGGCATCGAAGAAGGGAGGCTGGAGGATCCCGGCAGGAAAATTGATGGTGTTAAATTGCGGATCATAGTAAGCGTTGATCGTCGGCGGGGTCATGGTCCAGTCATAACGGTCAATGGGCTTGCCGATTTTCTGCAGCCAGCGATTGTATTCAAAGATGGTAGCGCGATGGACGTTTTCCAGATAATTGTCGGGCTTAATTTCGAGAGCGGAGTAGTCGCGCCACTTGTCTGGATAGCCAACTTTATCCAGGATGGCATGGAGCTTGGCGCTGGCCTGCTTTTTGGTTGTGTCATTCATCCAGGTCAGGTTGGTGATGTCCTGGTCCAGTGCGCCTTCGATGGCCTTCACGATGCGCAGCACACGCTCTTTACTGTCCGGCGGGAAGGCGCGAGCGACATAGGCCTGGCCGAGCGCTTCACCCAGCGCGTTGTCGGTGGAGTGAACGCAACGCCGCCAGCGCGGTGAAAGCTCTGGCGTACCGGCAAGCGTGTGGGAGAAGAAATTAAAATTCTCGCTGACGAAAGGCTTGCTCAAGTAAGGCGCCGATTCATGCGCCAACTGCCATTTGAGATAAACCTTCCAGTGGGCTAGCGGATGTTGCTGGATCGCACGATCCAAGCCGCGGAAGAAATCCGGCGAGGTCACCAGAAGTGTCTGCTGCGCCGGCGCGTGCACCAGAGTGAGATAACGCTGAAAGTCGAATGAAGGCGTCAGTTTCTGCAGCTGCGCCAGCGTCACTTTGTTATTGACGTTTTTGGGATCGCGGCGTTTTACCACGTCCATGGCAGCAGCGGCCAGTTCGGTTTCAATCTGCATTACGATGGCGGCGTCAGCAGTGGCTTGTGACTGGGATTCTCCGCTCAGCTTTAACATGTTGGCGATATGCGCCAGATATTGTTTGCGTATCTCCTGGGACTTGGCATCGTCTTTGGAATAGAAATCGCGACCCGGCAGAGAAAATCCGCCCTGGTCAAACTGCGCCACGGTTTTTTGCGCGTCATCATAATCTTGTATGGCAGACAAACCGAACATGGGGGCGAAGGTGGCGTTATCTTCGGCAGCCCACGCGTTTCCGATGGTGGAATGCTGGTGCGCGATCTGGTCGACCAGTTGAGACTTCTGCTTGAGATCGTCAATGCGTTTCAACTCCGCCTGAAAAGCCTTGGTAGAGGAGGATTCAATAGCACTTTCATCCATACAACTGGTCCAGTAGTCGCCAATCTTTTGTTCGACGGACGTACGACCCTGTTTTTTGGCGGCAGCTGCTTCCAGCGCCCGGCGCAACACTGTCTCATTCCACTGTTGCAACGGACCGGCGACGCCCCAGGAAGCGCGGTCAGGAGGAATGGGGTTGGCGGCAAAAAATTTGCTGCACGAATACTGGTAAAAATCCGTGCAGGGGTCGACCTGGGGATTCACCTGGTCAGCGCTCAAGTGCTCCAGCTTGGGCAATTCGTCCGCGGG
>DASYKK010000434.1:0-8472 GCA_035995565.1 Candidatus Angelobacter sp. | reverse complement strand
ATCCCGGAAATCCTTTGCTGGGCGCAAAGCAGTTGCAGCGCTTGGGCGACATGGTATTTGCCGGAGAGCGCGCCAACTTAGTTGCGCCGCCGCCAAAGGCAGCGAAACGAAAGCTCAAGTTCGCAAAAACCAGGTGGCCGGTTGCGGAAACGCGGCTTTCATTCACGCTGGGAAAGGGTGGCGTCGGCAAGACCACTGTTACAGCTGCGCTGGCTTTCCATTCGAGATCACTGAATAAGGATGTTCACGTCACCGTGTGTTCCACGGACCCTGCGCCTTCGCTGGATGATATTTTCCAGAAGAAGATTGGCGACCAGATGGTCTCTGTTCTTGGCGATCCCGGCTTGGGCGCTATGGAGATGGACGCGGTCTTCGAATTTCGCCGCTGGGCGGCCCGCATCAAGAAGCAGCTTTCCGCCGGCATCAGCATGGAGTCGGGCGGCCTGCACGTTGATCTTACCTTTGAAAAAGAGGTCTTCGCCGCGTTGATGGACGTGGTCCCTCCCGGCGTGGACGAAGTCTTTGCTATCTTCCGCATTCTTGACTTGCTGGAAGCCAGGCAGGGCAGTGTATTCATTGATATGGCGCCCACGGGCCACGCGCTGGAATTGTTGCGCATGCCGGACCGGATTCTTCTATGGTCGCGCCTTTTATTGAAAAGCCTGGCTGCGCACCGTACACTAGCCCTCGCCCAGGATGTTGCCGTCGAACTGGCAGGATTAGGTCAGCGGGTGCGCAGATTGCTGGAGATGATGCGCGATCCAAAGCAGAGCCGCGCCTGGGCGGTGATGCTGCCGGAGCCAGTGCCTGACCGGCAGACGCAACGCCTTCTGGCCGCGATGAAGGAACTGGGCATGGCGGTAGATTCTTTGTTCGTGAACCGCGTCCTGCTTGAGCCTGATTCTGGCTGTAAGATTTGTCAGCGGGCGCAAAAGTGGCAGCTGGCAACCTTGCAGTCACTGCAAAAGAAGTATGGCGATCATCGCCTCTACCTGGTGCGAGATTTCCCCGCAGAAATTGCGGGAGCGGCAAAGCTGAAGAAGTTTACCGGCGAGTTATGGCAAATTCAAACCGAAAAATAGCATCCACCGGCGCACTCTACCTTTATGGGATTTCCCAGGCGCCCCGGAGTGCTGCGGCGAAGAAGCCCGCCCCAAAACTTGCGCAAAAGCTTGGCCAAAAACTTACAAAGATTGGCAGCACGGGAATTGACGGCTTACATGCCGTCCATCCTCTGATCTGTGGCGAGTTTCTCTGCTGGGTGTGTGAAGTGGACCAGGCCAGCTTTGCCGACGCCGTAGAACGCAACATGGAAAATCTTGAATGGCTGGCGTTGCATGGCGTGCGCCATCAGCAGGTAGTCGGCGAGGTAGCCGAGCAGACGGCGATTGTTCCGGCCAGGTTCGGAACAGTATTTTCCGGTGAACCCGCTCTTCTAAAGGACGTGCAGGGAAGAAATGCTGCGCTCAAGAAAGTTTTTGCCCGCGTCGCCGATGGCGAGGAATGGGGTGTGAAGGTGTTCGCGGAGCGGCAGGTTGCCGCTGTCGCCGTGACAGTGGCCCGGTCGGGCAAAGAATACTTGCAGCAGAAAGCCGCGCGGCTGAAGAAGCGCCCGGAACGGAATGACCGGGAATTACAGGAACTGGCAACCGCGCTCTCTAAGATCGCTACAGATTCCGCACCCAGCGGCAAGGTAAGCGGAGCGCAGCCCAACCTGCTGTGGCAGGCGACTTTTCTGGTGCCGCGCGCCAAACGCAGGCAGTGGGACCAGGCGCTGAAGAATTTTGTAGAGAGGTGGAACGGGCAGCGGCGCATCGAAGTAAATGGGCCATGGCCGCCGTACTCTTTTGTCTCTGATGCAGAATAATTTCAAAACCGTAGGAGTTCTGGGAGGCGGAGAAGATGAAGTCTCTCTTCTCGAAATCCTGGATCATGTGCTGAATTCCGGCGTCGTGATCCACGGCTCGCTGGTGATCTCGCTGGCCGGGGTTGATTTGGTGTACCTGGGCCTGAATGTAGTGCTGACATCCGTTGAAACGGCGCTGAGCAATCTGCAGATAGAGGAGAAGCGGAGGGACAAGTGAGCCGCATTCTTGCTTATTGCGGCTTTCGGCACGCGTACGAACTCATTTTGCCCACGCTGGGTGTCAGTGGTGAGCCGGTGCATGCGGCGTCCCATGGTGAATTGAGCCTGCTATGGTCAGAAGTAGAGTGGCCATTTGATCAGGAGCGAATGCAAAAGAGTGCGGTCGAGTTTCACGAAGTAGTCCATTACGTCTTCAGGCAGACCGCCGTCATTCCTTTTCGCTTGCTCTCTGTGTTCGATGACCAGCAGGCATTCACGGCGTTTGCCGCTCAGAATCAAAAGCGCTTCATAGAAGACCTGGAACGACTAGAGGGCTTTGTGCAGATGGAATGCGTCATCTATCCTGCGCCGTCGCGGCCGCAAGTCGACCGAAGTTCCGGCAAGGCCTACCTTGAACAGAAAGCTGAAGCGTTGCGTGCCTCCGAAGGGCTTACTCAGACCGTGCGCGATGCTGTGGCGCATTTGAGCAGAGAAGTCCGTGTGCGCGAAGCAAAAAATGGAACACGTATCTTCCTGCTGGTTGAACGAGGGCGCGAGGATGATTTTCGGCAGGCCGCGAATGCCGTGGCGATTCCGGAACACCTGTCACGCCGTGTGAGTGGCCCGTGGCCTGCGGCCGAGTTCCTTAGCGCGCAGGTAAAACTGCCAGAGAGCGCCGGTGCGAAATGACGGACTTGCGTAAGATCACTCCGGACGAGATTGCGTCGGCGGTTACTGAGATGAACCGCGAGCTGAAGGCCGTGGGCGAAGGCGCCATTGACCGGATTGATTGCTCGCCGGAAAACATAGAGCAGGGGTTGGCGCGGCTGGTGCTGAGTTTGATTGAACTGCTCCGGCGTTTGCTGGAACGGCAGGCCATTCGCCGGATGGAAGGTGGATCGTTAGGCGATACAAAGGTCGAGGAGATGGGGCAGGCGCTGATGCGTCTGGAAGCCAAGGTCAATGAGTTGGCGGGCGCTTTTGGGCTAAAGCCTGAGGATCTGAACCTTGAACTGGGGCCGTTGGGAAACCTTTTGGACAAATGAGGTTATCCTGCGGATCGCAGCAGGAGCAATTAAAATTGGAGTGAAATATGGGACAACCTATTTCAAGGATGTCGGCATCCCAAACCTACGCGCTCGCTCCTCCCCCTTCCGGATTTGTCTGTAGATGGCAAAAAAAGCGAGCAAAAGTTGACAGTTTGTGGCGAGGCTGGTTAGGATGCGGTGACTGAGTCGCGTGGATTCTTCCAGTCCCCAGCGATCTCTTCTGTGTTTTCCTGAGATATTATGCAAAGAGTTCCCACGGTTTCCGGAACAGCAAACCTGCTGGATATCCTAGATCGCGTCCTCGACAAAGGGCTCGTGGTCGCGGGTGACATTCGCGTCTCGCTAGCCAACGTGGAGTTACTGACGATCCGGATTCGTTTGCTTATCTGTTCTGTTGATAAAGCTGAGGCCATAGGTCTCAATTGGTGGAAGTACGACCCCAACCTCACAGCTCCGGTTCCTGAGAACGTGGTACGGCGGACGCCTTTACCCGGCGCGCCACCGGGGTCCCGGACGCCGGGTGGAAAAAAGCCCGCTGTCCGTGCAAAACGCGTAAAGTGAGCCGATCGATACTAACGAAGGAGGCCCTCGAATGGCCGTTGAAAGAGTTTCCGGCGGATCAAGTTTAATCGATGTTCTCGATAGAATTCTCGATAAGGGCATCGTTATTGATGCCTGGGTGCGGATTTCGCTGGTCGGCATTGACTTGATCACCGTAGAAGCCCGCGTTGTGGTCGCGTCCATTGATACTTACCTCAGGTACGCCGACGCTGTCGGTCTCACGGGTCTGGTTTCCCGCCCGACGCTGGGTGAAGGCCCCGCTGAAGGTGGAGAAGGAGAACTGGTTGAGGTCAGGCCACGTAAACCCCGCCAGCGGCGGTAAGGCCTGGTCTTGGGGTCAAGCATGGCCACGGCCGAAATCCGGTTGCAACCGGCACGCATGAACGGACGGCGTACAACGCAGTCGCGCCGTCCTGCGGTTCTTCGTCTGTTTCAGGCCGAGCGCTCGGAAGAGATTTTCCCGCTGCTGCTGGAAGAGATTATCGCCCTGGGCAATCCCCGCGCGCTCGTCGTCGATGTGAATCTTGACAGCGGCGAGATAACGCCCGCAGCCGCCCTGAAGTGGCCTCGCGCGCAAATGGATAAGTTCACCAGCGCGCTGTGGATGCAGGACCATCCGCTCACCGGGGTTCTGCATGCCGCTCAGCCTGAAGTGCTGAACAAGAGCAGTTTGCACAACCGGCCGATTTACGTTCACCCCATCCTTTATTCCAACCGCAATCTTTGCTGGGAGGCTGATCGCATTCGCACTTCCAGCTGTCTGGCGGTCCAGAACTCACGCCGGGAAAAACGCGTCCGCCTGGAAGATCAGGTTTGTACTACCTGCGAGATGCGGGCTTATGCCGCGGCCGTGGTGGTGGAACTGCCGAAGAATTACACCGAGCAGGCAGTTGCCGAACTGGGCGAATTGATCGAACTGGCCAACCGGTATCTCTCGCGGCTATTTAAGGTTGAGCATTATTACAACCGCATGCGCGATATGGAAATCACCATCGCGCAAATGGGAACCGTCATGCAAAGCATGGCAGACCCGGTCATCCTCACGGACACCCAGCATCGCGTGATCATGCAGAATAAGGCGGCCGAACGCTTCTTCCGCGTGCCCGATGAGATGACAGAAGGCCTGGTACGCGCAGTCGAGTTCAACAATCTGCTTTTCTCCGCCGCACTCTCTTCCATGCTGGTTTCCGGCAGCGATTCCCATCGCGACCTCACCCTCGTGGATGCGATTGAAGGCGAGGAAATGCTTTTTGAGGCGGTTTCCGCTCCCACGTACGGGCCGGACGGTATCCAGCTTGGCACCGTGACCGTGATGCGTGACGTGACCGATCTGCGCCGCGCTGACCAGGAATTGCGTCTCAACTATGAGCGGTTGAGCGAAGCCGAAGAAGTGGTCCGGCAGGACCGCGACCGTCTTAATCTGATTATCGAGAACGTCGGCGATCCAATTGTGGTTTGTGACGGCAAAGCCAAGATCGTGCTGGTCGATCCCCTGGCCCAGGAATTGTTCGGTATGGAAATGGACGTAGTGCGCGACACCGTGCAGTTCCAGAACCAGACCAAACTCACCGCGTTCATTGACGCGTTCACTTCCTCATTTTCCGATCGCGAAACGGCGCCGCTGCGTTTGTACAATCCCACGCTTCGGCAGGAAATTGATTATGACGCTCGCTCCGGAAAGATCTTCGGCGAGCGCGGCCAGGTCGCATATACCGTGACCGTTCTGCGCGATCTCACCGCCTTGCGCAAAGTGGAACAGCTTAAGGTAGAGCGGCGCATGCTGGAAATTGAAAAGTTTGCCGCCACCGGCAGGCTGGCCGCAACCATCGCCCATGAGGTCAACAACCCCATGGAGGCCATCAAGAATGCGATTTACCTTCTCGCCAGCGCTATTCCGGAAAATGCCGCGCCGGTGTACAACATTTTGAAGTCGGAAACCGAGCGTGTTGCGCGCATTGTGCGCCAGATGCTTGGGCTCTACCGCAATACTGAACAAGTCAAGCCGGTGAACGTCAATACCATTATTGAGGACACGCTGCTGCTGCTGAACCGCCAGCTCCAGCGCGCTAATGTGGAGCTTCAGACGGAACTGGAAGTGCTGCCGGACGCCGTGATCGCCGCCGACCAGATTCGCCAGGTTCTTTCCAATCTGGTGATTAATGCCCGCGATGCCATGCCTAATGGAGGCAAGCTGCGCATTCGCAGCCGCCATATTCCCGGTTACGACGATCTGCACGGGTGGGTGCGCATCCTGATTTCCGATACGGGTTCCGGAATTCCGCAGGAAATGATTCGTTCCATATTTGAGCCGTTTGTCACCACTAAGGGCGAAAGAGGCACCGGGCTGGGGCTTTGGATCGTAAAAGGGATTATCCAGAACCATGCCGGAAAGCTTTCCGTAAAAAGCAGCGTAGGACGCGGCACGACTTTTAAGATTGATTTGCCAGTCGTAAAATTGTGAGTGCTGACCAGAAATATCGGGTGCTGGTGGTGGACGACGAAGCAGCTGTCCTTCTTACCTACCGTCTTATTCTTGAGCGGCAGGGCTATGAAGTTGTCGCATGCGGCACGTCTACCGCTGCCATTGCGGCCATGCAGGCCCAGCAGTTTGATGTGGTTCTGTGCGACTATTCTCTGGAAGAGCAACACACGGGCTTTGAAGTAATCTCAGCGGCAAGGAAGCTTGATTCCGGAATTCCAGCTGCCCTTCTTACAGGGTATGCAACGAAGGAAACAGCGGATGAAGCAGCCAGCCGGGGCATAGGCGTGATGTTCAAGCCGATTGAGATTGAAGAATTTTTGGCGACAACCTCCAACATGTTGAGGAGAAACAATGAGTCCTAGCAAGAAGGCGGGGAAGAAGACAACCGCGGTTCGCAAAGCGGCGACTAAAGCTGACTCTGCGACAGCCGTGCTGGATTTGGTGCCTCCTGCACCGTCAAACCTGAAGGTTGAGCCCCGTAGCGGACAGCAGCAGGAAGGCCGTTACGTCTATGGCGTGATTGAATCACGCGCCCCCGTCGGCTTCGGCCGCAGCAGCATCGGCGGCGTGAATGAAGATGTGTATACCGTACATTACGGCGATATCGCCGCCGTGGTCAGCCGCACGCCCGTCTTTATCTTCGACCCCACCCGTGACAACGCCCTGGCCCATGAGCACGTGATTGAATCGGTGATGAAAAACTACACCATCATTCCCATGAGCTTCGGCACGGTGTTTCGTACGGACGACGATATCCGCGAAGTCCTCAAGAGCATCTACTCATCACTGAAAGACGTTCTCAAGCAGATGACCGGCAAGCTTGAGTTTGGGCTGAAAGTTACCTGGGACCGCGACCGTATCATTGAAGAGTTGCAGCGTGAGCATGATGAGATCCACCGCTTCCACCAGGAACTTACGCGCAAGCACCTGCAGTCCACTTACTTCGCGCGTATGCAACTGGGCCGCATGATTGACAAAGCCCTGGCCGAACTGGCCGCCAATTATGTACGCGAAATTTATGACGGCCTGCGTGCCGTCTGCGTGGCTTCGCGTGATAATAAGCCCATTGGCGACAAAATGATCATGAACGCGGCGTTCCTGATCCAGAAAGCCCGCGAAGCTGAGTTCGACGCCGCAGTGAACAAGGTCGCACAAAAATTTGGCGAGCGACTGAATTTTAAATATACCGGCCCGTGGCCACCGTATAACTTCGTGAATATTCGACTCAAATTGGAGCGCGGCGGCGGGCAGGGGTAGAGGTAGAAGATCCAGCGAGACCCGAGTTTTGACCTGCTGTAAACATACGAAGAAGGGAAGCCCCGATTTCGGGGCAGAGGCGACACAAGATGCTTTTAATTGACGATCTGCTCTTTGCGCCCTTCGCCGGCTGGAATTTCCTGATGCGGACCCTGATGAAGATGGCGGAAGAGCAGTGGACAGACGATGGCCCACTCAAGGAACAACTCCTGCACCTGCAAGTCGAACTGGAAGATAAATCCATTACAGAAGAGCAATACCTGGAAGCTGAAGCCGCCATCCTGCGTGAAATCCGCGAAGTGCAACGCCGCAAGATCGAGCTTGCGGGCGGCGATCCTGACGCTTTAGCGGGCGGTATCTCCAGCTCCGCCGTCCAGGAAGAAGGCTCCGGCGCGTCTATTACCTGGGACCCCAACGAAAGCGACGAAGAATAATCTTGCCTATATCCGCGCAGAACATCACTGGCGGGGAAAGCAAAGCAGCATTCATTCTGGGCATGATCGCCCTCTCTGAAAGTATGTGGGTGGTATGGAGCGCTCATATCAGTCCGCCCAGGTTCTTCCGTTATGCAGGCTTTGAACAGACGTCAACTCCGGGCCTGTTGGGCTGGATAACGGCCTTGCTGGTGGTGATCGGTCTTCGTTCATTTCTCCAGACAGTTGCCGGCGGTCCACGCCAACTTGTTCCGACCATCCTGGCTCAAACTGCTTGCGCTGGTGGTCGCCGTGGCCTCCGGCTTCTGTGAAGAGATGATTTTCCGTAAATGGCTGATGGACCTCCTTCAGCACAAGGGCTATGGTCCTCTCCTGCAACTGGCTGGCTCCGCTGTGGCTTTTGGATTCGTCCATGCGGTCTGGGGCTTGATGCGGGGCAGTTTGCGTGCCGCGCTCGGCGCCATGATTGCAACCGGCGGATTGGGCTTGGCATTGGCGTTGGTTTACCTGGCAAGCCAGCGTATCGTTCTGCCATGCATCGTCGCGCATTTTCTTATCAATCTTCTGATCGAGCCGGGTCTGGTGCTTGCCGCTGTCCGGGGCGAAATGTCAGCGCCGTCGAGA
>DASYKK010000433.1:0-5596 GCA_035995565.1 Candidatus Angelobacter sp. | reverse complement strand
GGAGTTTCCGGCAATCTGGGACTTCGCCTGCTCAAGCAGCTGACGGACTTTAACGTTATCGGCATAGACATACGCGAACCCGAAGACGTGTCTGCTCTTGCGTGCTTTGAAAAAATCGATCTGGCGGAAGAGCGCTCGTGCGATCAACTGCTGGACCTGATGCGCGCGCACCGTCCGGAATCAGTGGTGCATCTGGCTTTCATCCTTGATCCATTGCGCTCGGGCGTCGTCGAAAAAAAGCGTATGTGGCAGGTGAATGTTGCGGGCACCAGCCGCGTGACCGAAGCTATTGCCGAGCACAACCGCATGCTGGGCGTGATAGACAAGTTCATCTTTCCCAGCAGCGCGATGGTCTATGGCCCGGACCTTCCCAAACCGGTTTCCGAAGACGCGCCGCTGAAGGCGCAGAGTCTGCCGTATGCGCTGCATCAGCAGGAAGCCGATCGCACGGTGCAGGCACGCGCCAAGGGCATGAAATGCAAGTCATATATTCTGCGTTCGCACGTTTATGCCGGTGCCACGGTACAGAATTATCAGCTCGGCGTGCTGCGCGGCATTCCCGCAGGCAAAGGACGTTTGGCCGAGAGGCTTCGCCGGCAGAACAAGCGCCTGCCGCTGTGGCTGCCTTCACGCGGTGATTACCTGGAACACAAGTTTCAGTTTGTTCACGTCGATGACGTAGCGCGCCTCATCGCTCATATACTGCGGCGTAAACTGGCTGATCCCAAGCTGACGGTCCTCAACGTTGCCGGACGCGGCGACCCGCTGGCGCTGCGTCGATGCATCGACATTGCCAAGATCGAGGTCCAGCGCGTGCCCGCGAAATCAATCTGCCGGCAAGCGCTCCGCGTGCTCTGGGACCTTGGCGTTTCCGATATTCCGCCGGAAGCGCTTCCCTACCTGCTGGGCTCCAGCACCATGGACACCGCGCGCCTGCGCGTCTTCCTGGGCGAGCACTATCGCGCTGTAATCGAACACACCTGCGAAGAAGCGCTGGCGGAAAGTTTTGCCAGCATGCCGGTGGCGAGCTCGGCGGCGAAGAGCTAAAAATCTCACCACGGATCAACACTGATGACACTGACCAGAATTCAGCATTCGCTGCACAATCACGCCGATCACCCGTTCACCCGTTCACCCGATGGCCTGGGCCGTTGCGGCTCGGGACAACATCCAGGCTCGCAGTGGGCCAGGATCTCGGTCGTCGTCGAGTGCAATACCATGTCGCGAATCATGCTGATCAGCCTGGGATGCGAACCGGCAGTTCCCGCTCGGACCATCTTCATTCCAATCTCGTCACACAGCGCTCGCGCTTCCGTATCCAGGTCGTAGAGCACTTCCATGTGATCAGAAATGAATCCGATGGGACAGATAACTACTCTGCGGACCCCGGCGGCATATTGCTTCCGCAGATAATCAGCAATATCAGGCTCAAGCCACGGTTGCGACGGCGGACCGCTGCGGCTCTGATAAACCAGCGTCCAGTTGCTCATGCCACACGCGGCCGCCACACGCGCGCTTGCTTCCTTTAATTGCCGTACGTACGGCGACGCATCAGCCATGCTCATGGGAATGCTGTGCGCCGTAAAGATGAGCTGCTCGGCTCCGGACAGTTGCAACATCGCCGCTCGAACTCGGTCCGTCATGGCCTCAATGAATTCAGGACGATCGCAGAAATTCGGCAGCTTCTCGATCACCATATCTTCCGTACCTGACGCCTGCTGCGCTCGGGCAATGTCCTCACGATACTGGCGGCAACCTGAGTACGATCCAAAAGCTGACGTGGTAAGGGCCGCGGCGTGACGAATGCCATCGGCCTGCATCTGTTTCAGCGTGTCCGGCAGCAGCGGATGCCAGTTGCGGTTTCCCCAATAGACCGGCATATTAAGGCCGTGGTTCTTGAACTCCTGCTTCAACGCGGCAATCAGCTGTCTGTTCTGGTCATTGATGGGGCTGCGTCCGTCAAAGTGATAGTAGTGCTCAGCCACTTCCAGCATGCGTTCGCGCGGAACATTTTTGCCGCGCAAAACGTTCTCCAGAAACGGCATCACGTCTTCCCGTTTCTCCGGCCCGCCGAAAGAGACAACCAGCAATGCGTCAAATGAATTCATGGAGAGCACCGATTTTAAATCATGCAGCTCTCAGCGCCGTTTAGGTCAGTTAAAAGCCAGACATCACAGCTATAATCTCCAGCCATGCGCACGCCATCTCTTTTCATACTTGCTCTATTCCTTCTTTGTTCCGCCGCAGCCAACGCTTTACAAGCCACAAACTCCACCACCGCTGCCGACCTCGACACCGCTCAGCTTGACGCAATCGTTCAGAAGATGATCGCGCAGGAGCATGTAGTCGGGGCATCGGTGCTGGTGGCCCGTGGTGATCGCATCCTGCTACATAAAGGTTACGGCTTTGCCGACCTCGGCCTGGAAGCGCCTACGAAAGATGAAACTGTCTATCACGTTGTGGGGCCGATGCTGCCGTTTACCGGGATCGCCGTAATGCAGCAGGTGGAGCGCGGCAAACTTTCGCTGGACGACGACATCTCCAAATTAATTCCTGAATTTCCGCTGCAAGGCCATCACGTCACCATCCGACAGTTGCTCAACCACACGTCAGGCATCGTGGACTACCACTATCTGGGCGATCCCATTGAGGCCACCAGCCGCCAGCCTAAAGCGCTGGATGAAGTAATGGCGCTATATGCCGGTAAAAACTGGGTCAACGAACCGTGCAAGAAGTGGGACTGGTCCATCTCCGGATTCAACCTGCTGGTCACCATTGTGGAGCGCGTCACCGGCCAGAGTTTCCCTGACTACGTGCGACAGAACATCTTCAAGCCGGCCGGAGTGAAGTCCACTTCGTACTGTGACGATTTCACGCTCACCCGCGGCCTCAGCCATGCCTACCGCAAATTTGGCGCAAGCTATGTTGAGGCCCATGAGAATGGCATGGCCTACAACTCTGATCTGCGCTTCTGCTCCACCGTGCGCGACCTTCTTCAGCTCTGGCGAGCGATCAAAGACAAAAACCTTGTCCGTCCGGAAACGTTCAAACAGATGACCACGGCTGAGGGCGCGGCGCAGCACATGTCCGCGCAGGACCCCAAAGCGCAATACGGATTCGCCATGATACTGAACCATGAAGACGGTCTTCACCAGGAAGACCATCAAAAAGACGGTCTTCACCAGGAAGGTCTTCAAAAAGAAGGTCTTCACCAGGAAGATCATCGCCGCATCGGCCAGCATGGATCGCTCATGGGATACAGCGGCAGCCTCTATGACTTTCCTGAAGACAATCTCACCATCGTTGTCCTGACCAACACTGAAGACCAGAATGCTTACGCCATCACGCGCGCTCTGGGCCGTGCGATCCTTGGCCTGCCGCCGCTGCCCACGCCCAAGCCCGCAGCCGAACCCACATTGGCCGACAAGCCAATCTCCGCCGACGAGCGCAAGCAGATTGCAGGAACGTTTGTGCTCAAGCTCGACAAGGTCGGCGCTAATCTGCATGATTCGTTCGCGCAATATCGCCGGACCTATCGTGTCTTTGACGAAAACGGACGCCTGATGATCCAGCCGCTGGGCGAAGGTCCGGAACGTCTGTTCAAACAGGATGACGGCAGCTTTGCCATGCGGTCGTCCGCGGCGTCGCATATTTCATTCGTAGTGCAGAACGGCCACGCCGCAAGCATGAAGCTGGATTCACCGGGCTTTCCTCTGGTGGGAGAAAGAGTGGGAGATGGAGATCCGGGAACGTTTCATGGGCAGGGACGGTTAGGGCAATGGTAGCTTCTTTATTTATCCAGCACGGATAGTACCGATCACCACAGCCGGGGGCGGCTGTGCCACACGGTTCTTACAAGGTAATGGCAGGAACAACATATCGCTTGATCAGAGTAGCTGGCTGGAGTAGGCTTACCGCACCCCCGTAGACCCATTCGTTTCCTGGAGGACTCCGCATGAGCAAAAGAGTCGCAATGCTAGTAGTTTCTTGTCTCGCCGTCGTTGGATATGGCATGGCGCAGACCAATCCACAGAATCCACCCACGGCACAACCTGCTCCTCAAGCTGGAGCTCCCGCAACATCTGGGACCGCGCCTGCCGATGCGCAGGCCAAGCCGAAGAATGACGACACGGCTGATTCGAAAAACCCCAAGACGCCGCCAGCGGCTGCAGCAACAACCGCTCCGAACCATACGCCCGTAAGCGGGATCAAGATTCCTTCGGGCTCCAGGATATACGTGGCGCCGATGGGCGGCTTTGAAAGCTACGTGGTTGCGGGCATCATGAAGAAAAAGGTCCCAGTATCAATTGTCGCCGACCGGGACAAAGCCGACTACGAGATCAAAGGCGCCGCGGAATCGGAAAAAGCTGGCTGGGCCAAGATCGTGTTCATGGGTAACGATTCCACTAATGAACAGGCCAGCATCAACGTGGCGGAGATCAAGACTGGGGCAGTTGTGTTCGCCTACTCTGTGCACAAGGGAAGCTCTGTAAGAGGCAAACAGAGCGCCGGAGAAGCCATCGGCAAGCACTTGAACGAAGCGATTGGGAAAGACTGACGACTTGACGATGAACCCATTTTGATACGAACCGGTTTTGCGGAGAATGTTCTGTAACCTAAAGGAGATTTCATGAGAAAAATAACCATCGTTTTACTGGCAATGGCCGTCAGCATATCGGGATTCGCACAGAGCAAGAAAGCGACGGAGAAGAAGATCCCGGCCAGCTCCAAAGTCTTTATTGCCCCGATGGGCGGCTTTGAAGATGATCTGAAAGCGGCTATCCAAAGCAAAAAAGTCCCGGTTGTGCTGGTAACGGACAAGGACCAGGCCGACTACGAGATTGCGGGAACGTCAGACACAGAGAAAGCCGGGACGGCGAAAAAGGTCATTATGTGGAACTGGCACTCCAACGAGCAGGCCAGCATCACGGTGACGGACCATAAAAGCGGCGAGGTAGTATTTGCCTACTCCGTGAACAAGAAGAGCTCAGCCCACGGCAAACGCAGCACCGCCGAAGCATGCGCCAAACACCTGAAGGACCAGATAGAAGGCAAGTAGGAACGTCTGCGCGAAAAAATCGATTGCTTCCGCGGGATCAGTTTGTCAATTGTCCTTATTCGTACTTGATTCGCCTGGGCAATGGCGCTATACTCCGGCTGCGCCTCAGGGTGCAAGGCGTAAGGTATTTGAAAATAAGCATTTATCAACAGCGAAGCAGCTGGCAATTAGCGATTGGCAATGAGCCAGAAAGCAAGACCCAAAGCGAGACTCTACGCCAAATGGGGATGAAATGGGGATGAACGGCGTAACGCCAATGTTCTCAACACGTGCAGATGGGGATAGATGGGGAGGAATCGCGTAAGTCCTTTAGAAATGGGGATCGAAGGAGGGGTAGGGGGTATCCCTCAAAAGACTGGGCGATCCAGTGACCGGAAAAACGAAAAACCTTACCACTGATCAACACTGATGACACTGATCCGGAAAGGCAAATCATACCGCGGATGAACGCGGATTTGCGCGGATTTGGGAGCAAAAGGCCGCTTAGGCGGCGAGAAAAAGTTGGTTCTTTGACAAATTGTTGAGGAAGTTAGGGGC
>DASYKK010000432.1:0-7846 GCA_035995565.1 Candidatus Angelobacter sp. | reverse complement strand
GCCAATCGATGCATTGACCAGGGACGTAAGAAGCATCGCCGCCGTGAGATGGCCTTAGAGGAGGCTCCGGAACCGGTAACCGCTTCTTCCCACGCCGACCCGATGTTATTAGAGCGGCTGCAGCAGAGCCTGGCGACGTTGCCGGAAAGGCAGCGCCTGGTGGTGATCATGAGATTTCAAGAAGGTTTGGGCCCGGCCGAGATTGCAGAAGTTCTGGAAATGCCAGTGAACACCGTAAAGAGTACGTTACATCGTTCACTGGCCGACCTGCGCAAGGGGCTGACGCGCAAGATTCGAGAGGTTCGATATGCATTTCTCTGAAGACGATATTCGCGAGGCGCTGAAGCGCAAAGATCCCGGAGAAGGTTTTACCCAGCGGACCATGGCTCGGATAAACCAAGCCCAGTCGGAAAGCAATCCCGTGCTGGCCAAGCCCGAAAAGAAGAGCAATGGATCCTTCATGGCCTGGTTAACACATCGTCCGGTGTGGGCCATGGGGGTAGTAGCAGTGCTGTTTCTCGCATTCGGTATTGGCGGCTATCAGTACTCTGAGTATCGCCACGCTGAAGAAATGCGCATCGCCCGCGCGAAACAGCAGCAGCTCCAGCAAGAAGCGGAACGCGCGCGCGACCAGGCAATCATGGCTCTGGAGATCGCCCGCGCCAAGATGAATCATGTCCTGCAGCACGCTCAGTTGCAGGCAGAACCGAACGACAAGATCAGGAGACAACGTCTATGAACCTTGCAACCCGCAAGTTAACTCGAATTTTAGTTGCCGCAGTTCTGGGCTTTTCCGCCCTGCGCGGCTACGGACAGGATGCAAAGCTGCAACTGGCTAATCTGGACAAGCTGAGCGAAAAGGCCGCACGCGTTACCGACGTCACGCTTGATGGCTCGCTGCTTCAGTTTGCCGTGAATCTCATCGAAAAGGTTGATGCCGAAGATAAAGATGTGGACCAGCTCAAATCCATCGTCAAGAATCTTAAGGGCATCTACATCAAGAGTTTTGAGTTTGACGAAGCCAGCCAATACAGCAAAGCGGACATAGACACAATTCGC
Source organism: Candidatus Angelobacter sp. (assembly GCA_035995565.1). Lineage (GTDB taxonomy): Bacteria > Acidobacteriota > Terriglobia > Terriglobales > Acidobacteriaceae > Angelobacter. The sequence goes on along the minus strand of DASYKK010000432.1, from coordinate 6,787 downwards.
TCGCAGCTGACCGCGCCGCGCTGGACCAAAATCGTTCAGAGCATCGAGAAGCGCCACAACGAATATGACGAAATCTATCTGCTGAAGAACGGTGACCGCGTAGCCGGCGTGGTGATTCTGGTGGCTGAGGCCAGGGAATTCACGGTCGTCAATCTTGTGGGTGAAATCCCGGTGGACAAAGTCGCATCTCTCGAACGACATCTTTCCTTCGGCGACAAACAATCAGACAAACCGAGGCAAAAGAAGGGAAGCGGCCATGATCAGGAATAACAAGTCGCTCACACTCGCGTGCATACTTACGGCGGCTGTGCTTCTTGCGCAGAACGCCTTCGCCAAAGACGACTTCGGTAAGATCGTCCATCACATTGAGGCCAATTATCACGTTCATCGCCAGCACCGCTTCGTAATGGGGCTGGCCGGGTTTACCGTGAAGTTCTGGCATTTTGCCGGAGTGAAGAGCTTGAAAGGCGCGATCTTTGAAAACCAACTGTTCGTAAATGCCGCTTCCGATATGCGATTCGATGAAATCGTTCGCGCCGCCATGAATTCCGGCTGGCACCCCCTGGTCCAGAGCTGGGACCGCCACAGCGGCGAACGCACTTACATTTACGCCCAGGATCTGGGCAAGGACTTGAAGGTGTTGGTAGTGACTCTGGAATCGAATGAAGCTATTGTCCTCCAGGTAAAGGTCGACCCCAAAAAGTTGAATGACTTTATTGAGCAGGCCAGCCTGAGCGGCCATCATCGGAACCTTCCTATGCAGCGCGAAGGAGTGCAGCCCCAGCGCGACGATCAAGTCGAGGTCGCAGCCTCAACCTCACAAAGCTGGGACGGCATCTGCCTGTTCCTGCAGGACGAACCGCAGCTGGTGAGCGACCCGTAGGAACGAAGTGTGCTGGTTTACGACGATGCTCAGATAACATTCTCAGTCCTCAATGGGCAAAAAAATGGGCGACATTGCTGTCGCCCAGCCTCTGGAGGGAGGAGAAGGAGATCCTACTTTGATTGCTGTTTTTCTTCTGCTTGCTTCTTCATATTCATGCGTTCCTGCCGATGTTGCTGGCGTTCCTGCATGAGTTGAAGCGCCTTCTGCCGTTGCTCTGGAGTGAGCACGGCATAGACTTGCGACCTCATGCGTTCCTTCTCCACAATCAAGTCAGTCATAAGCTGAGTCTGCTTGTTGGCAAAGGCGCGGGCCTGGTTCTCGTCAAAAGTTCCGCTCACATTTGCATTCTCCGCCTGTTCATTTTGGCGGAGCTGCTGCATCATGGGTTTGATCTTGGACTTCTCGCCCGCCATGATGCCCTTGATCTGGGTTTTCTGGGCCTCTGTCAGGTTCAACTGCTTGGCCATATGTTTCAGCATCCAACCGTTGTTGCGGCCAAAACCCATGCCCCGATGTTGCCCAAAAGCGGTTGTCGCCAAGCCTACTGCCAAGGCCATTAGAATGGCGGCGAAAATGATCGATTTCTTATGCATACCCAACTCCTTTTACAATTTGAGTGGCAGCTACATCACTCCGGCATGCGCCGGGAATTCCCGCAATGGGCTACCACTAGTGTGAACCCCGCGCGGGGAGAAACAAAGTTATGAGTTGTTAATTCGCGTAGTATGATCCCTTCACGATTCTTAACCCTGCATCGATATCTTGAGGGTTTAAGGTTGACAACGTATGGTCTCAGTCCTGCTCATTGACGACGACACAGAGTTAAGCAAGCTGCTGGAGGAGTATCTCCAGAGCGAACAATTCGACCTGCACGCGGCCCATGACGGCCCTGGCGGCCTGGAAAAAGCCCTGGCCAGTCACTACTCGGCCGTAATCCTGGACGTAATGCTTCCGGGCATGAGCGGGCTGGACGTGCTCAAACAGTTGCGGCAAAAAAGCGCGGTGCCGGTTTTAATGTTGACGGCGCGCGGCAGCGAACTGGACCGAATTCTCGGTTTGGAACTGGGGGCCGATGATTATCTGCCTAAGCCTTTCAATCCTCGCGAACTGGTGGCTCGTCTGCGCGCGATTCTGCGGCGCGCTTCTAGCGGCGGCACGCCTGCGGCTTCTCAGCCAGTCCACCTGGCCGGCGTTGATCTGCACCCGGAGTCGCGCAGCGTCACCTGCAACGGTAAACCGGTTGCTCTTACCGGCGCGGAATTTGATCTTCTGTATTCTTTTTTGCGCAGTCCGGGAAAAATCATCAGCCGCGAGGACTTAACGCAGGCTGCTTTGGGAAGACCAATGTCTCCCATGGACCGCAGTATTGACGTGCATGTAAGCAATCTGCGGCGCAAGCTTGGGCCTTATGATGGCGAGCAGGAGCGCATTAAGGCAATACGGGGCAGCGGTTATGTCTATCTTCTTCCCGGAGAGCAACAGTGAAATATCGCAGTCTGTTTCTGAAGATATTTTTCTGTTTCTGGCTGGCGGCCGCGGCCATGATCGGAGCATTGAACCTGATGCTCTGGTTTTCCTTTGCCCAGGACCCCAACCCCGAGCGCAGACGCGGTGCTCTGGGGGAGGCGTTGAACCTTTACGCTGAGTCGGCGGTGCAGGTGTATGACAGTGAGGGGCCCCAGGCATTTGAACAATACGTAAATCGGTCGCTGAAGGAAGCTGGAACTGAAATCGAGTTATTTGATGGTGATGGAAAGTCGCTGACCGTGCCCACACCCGCCGAGGCATCCGAAGTAGCTGCTGAGATTAAGAGTAGCCGCCAACACGTCTCGCACGTCACGCCCACGGGCAGGATCACCTGGGGACGCTCCGTGGCAGCGCCGAGCGGACGCCAATATATTTTTATTACGCGCCTGCGCCAGCCCTACGTTTTCCGTGGCTTGCCTCCATTAGGCATCGCGCTCAGCATTCTGGCGGCGGGAGTCATCTCTTACCTCCTGGCGCTTTATCTCACATCGCCCGTAAAGAAGTTGAAGTCCGTGGTGCAGTCATTTGCTGAAGGAAATCTGGAAGCGCGCGTATCGCCACAACTTGGCAGCCGGCACGACGAACTGGCGGATCTGGGCCGGGAATTCGACCACATGGCGGAGCGAATCGCTGCACTCATTTCCTCGCAGAAGCGCCTTCTCGCTGATATTTCCCATGAACTGCGTTCACCGCTTGCCCGCCTTACTGTGGCACTGGAGTTGGCGCGCAAAAACACCAGCGGCAAGGGAGAAGCGGCATTGGACAGGATTGAAATGGAATCCGAGCGGGTCAACGCGCTTGTGGGACAGTTGCTGGCGCTCACGCGACTGGAAAGCGGCGCTGAGCGTGTCCCTCCTCAAGTGGTCGCTTTAGAAGAGTTATTAGAGGAAGTAATTGACGACGCGAACTATGAGGCCAAGCCTCTGCACAAAGAAGTAAGAGTTCTTCAGTTGGCGCCGTGTCGGGTACGCGGCTCATCGGAGCTTTTGCGGAGTGGAATTGAAAATGTAATTCGCAATGCGATTCGTTATACAGCTGAGGGCACGGCGATAGAGGTTTCTCTTACTATCCGGCTTGATAACGCTGTTGTGACGGTACGTGACCACGGCCCGGGCGTGCCCGAATCAGAGTTGCAGCATATCTTCGAACCTTTTTATCGCGTGGGTGAGGCGAGGGAACGTTCCAGTGGAGGCGTGGGCCTTGGCCTTTCCATTGCAGATCGAACCATCAAACTGCATGGTGGCACCATTCGTGCGGAGAACGTGAATGACGGTCTGCTGGTCACTATCGGTCTGCCATTGTCCGCGGCGCCCGCTTCTGTTCAGCCTGTGGCTGAGAGGATGCCAGTTGCCTGATTCTGTGTCCAAGACGAACGGCAACCGATAAGGCGATATTTCAGTGCTGGTGCTGGCTTAGAGAGAGTACGTTACCGTCAGGATCCTTGAACCACGCCACTTTGTCTCCATTGGGTGTGGTCCAGATTCCGAGCTCTCGGTCCTGGACAAACGGGTATTTTTCAAAAGCAACGCCGCGTCCGTCGAGCCACTTCACCATCGTCTCGATATCAGCGACCTCCCAGCCCATCACTGTATACAGGGCCGGTGTAAAGGTCCCCGCTTTGGCAATGCGGATCATGGATTCGCCCGCCCGCATCACCAGTGCAAATTCGTCATCGCCCACAAATTGAAAGCCGAGTTTGTCTTCGTAGAACTCTCTCGATCGCCTGGAATCTTTGGTCGGAACAAAGCCAATGAGTTTGCTGGCCGCCAGCATAGGTGACCTCCTGAAGGTCGATGGTTAAAAACGATAGCACGTTTTCACACGAGACCCAGGCTCTTCCCGGCCGATAACTCAGTGATTCATGCTTTAATGATCAGGCAGCTTTTTCACCTGGCTCTTTGGCTTCAGGGTGGCCGCGTACTGCGGCGGCATTCTCGATTTCTGAATTAATCTCGCCACCCACCAGGATGGCCATGCCTGAGATGTAGAGCCAGAAAAGTAAAACGATTACCGCACCCAGTGATCCGTAAGTCTTGCCATAGCTGTTGAAATAGTGCAGATATACGCGGAAGAGCAGTGAAGCGCCGATCCAGACTGCAACACCAACGACCGAACCGGGAGTGATCCATTGCCATTTTTGCTCGGTGTCCGGCCCCCAGTAATATAGAAGCGCAAAAGACAGCACCACGAAGAACAACGCGATCGGCCACTGCACGATATGCCATGCGGCAACGGAGACGCTGCTCAATCCGACGCGGGACGCGACAAAGTCAACGATATCGCCTCCATAGAGAACAATCGCCAGGGCCATGATTGTAAGCGCGGCAATCGATACGGTGAGTCCGACTGCGATTAGCCTTTGCTTCCACCAAGGACGGGCATCCTTTACGTGGTAACAGCGGTTGAGTGCTTCCATGATAGAAAGTACGCCGCCCGCTCCCGACCAGAGTGCGAGCACCAATCCGAAAGCCAGTTTGAATCCCGTGCTGTTGGTGGTGATCTCTTGCAGTGTCTTCTGCACCAATCTGGAAGCGTCTTCGGGCATGAAACGGGAGACGTAACTTAACAGGCTGGATTGCAGATCATGGCTCTTGGCAAACAGGCCCAGCATGGCCATGAGGAAAAAAATCATGGGGAACAGCGCGGACACAAAATAGTAAGCCAGCGCCGCCGAGCGGGTGGGTACCTCATCCTCGTCAATCTCATGGTAGACGCGCTTCGCTAGTTGCCAAGGCGTCAGGCCGCCAAGTTTCCACGGTGAGGTGCGTTCCTTGGCCGCTTCCGTGCGAGGGCCGGTCTTTTCGGCAAATCTGTAGAGACGCATCCGAAACACTCCGAACTGGGTTCAGGAAATAGGCGATCTGACTGTTGGATGAAAACCTGCGAGGAAGGGAAACTGCTGGCCGGAGCTGCTGTGTTTTTATCACCCTGGGGGAACGGAGTGGGTTACAGGACCGACTTTCCATGCGCTGAGTTTCTCCTGTCATGCAAAAAGAAACGCTTCGCATTGTCAGCCGGTACTGGTATTCCACTTCGCTCCCATCAGGGTGAGAGAGAAAAGAATGAATACTCATAAGACGTCAAAAACACCGCGGAGTCACCAGGAAATGGGCAATAAAGTTGTAAAAAAAGTTTTACAAGATGGAACCTATTTTCGCAGGGGACGTATTACTAACCAAGAGCTGCAAACATCGTCAAAACAATTGCAGGTCGAAAAATAGAATTTTCCCGGAGGATGTTATGGATGCTAAGTGGAACAATATCGTTGACAACACCATGGTACGAATCGGAATGGTAGTGGTGGGTTTTGGCGCGTGGCTGGCGATCGGTTACGGCTTGCTGGCGGGGTAAAGGCGGGGTTTGCTTATCAGCTCCGCCCCAGCTGTTTTTCCTAAACAGCGGGGCAAGACGGCTTGTTTCAGACTCGGGCAACTTCCGCATTCTTGACTGAACCGTAACGCGCTTCCACGTATTCGTTCAGTATGTCAAAAAATTCGGCAACAATATGGTCGCCCTTCAGCGTCGTCATCAGTCTTCCGTCAACAAACACCGGCGCCTTAGGCTCTTCAAACGTTCCAGGCAAAGAGATTCCGATATTGGCATGCTTGGATTCACCAGGCCCATTGACCACACAACCCATTACAGCGACTTTCAGCTCTTCGATCCCAGGGTACCTGCCTTTCCAGACAGGCATGCTGGTGCGGAGATAAGTCTGGATTTGTTCCGCCATTTCTTGAAAGAACGTGCTGGTGGTCCGTCCGCATCCGGGACAGGCCGTGACCTGCGGGGTAAAACTGCGGATTCCCAAGGATTGTAAAATCTGCTGCCCGACAAAAACTTCTTCCGCGCGGTTGCCGTTGGGAGCTGGGGTAAGAGATACGCGGATTGTATCGCCGATTCCTTCCTGCAACAGCACCGCCAGTCCGGCTGCGCTACCCACGATGCCTTTCGCGCCCATGCCTGCTTCCGTCAGACCCAGATGCAGGGGATAGTCACAGCGGGCAGCCAGAATGCGATAAACGTCAATCAAGTCCTGAACGCCGCTGACCTTGGCGCTGAGAATGATGTAGTTGTGCGGCAAGCCAAACTCTTCCGCCAGCTCGGCGGACCGCAAGGCGCTCTCAACCATCGCGTCCATGGTGACTTCACGGGCATCTTTCGGGTTCGCGCTGCGAGAGTTCTCGTCCATCATGCGGGTGAGGAGTTGCTGGTCCAGCGAGCCCCAGTTCACACCGATTCGTACCGGCTTGTCATTCTTGACGGCTACTTCGACCATGGCGCGGAAATTGTCGTCGTTTTTACGGCCTACGCTCACGTTACCGGGATTAATCCGGTACTTGGCGAGGGCTCGAGCGCATTCAGGGTACTTGGTCA
>DASYKK010000431.1:0-4026 GCA_035995565.1 Candidatus Angelobacter sp. | reverse complement strand
AAGGTTTCCCCAATTCCCTAAATCACCACGGTCTCCTGATATTCCCCGAAAACTTTTCTCAAAGCATCAGAGATTTCACCCACGGTGCAGTAACTCTCGACCGCATGAATGATGTGCGGCATCAAGTTCTGGTCGCTGCGGGCAGCGTCTTCCACGCCGCGCAACGCAGCTTCCCACTTCGACTTGTCGCGACGCTGCCGCAAAGCGCGCACGCGTTCCACCTGCCGGCCTTCCAGCGCTTCGTCGATACGCAGCACCGGCACTGACTTATCGCCTTCAGTCTGAAAACGGTTCACGCCGACGACGACGTTCTCCAGCCGGTCAACGCCCTGCTGGAAATCATATGCGGCATTCTGGATTTCCTGCTGGATGTAGCCCTGCTCGATCGCGCGCAGCGTTCCGCCGAGAGCTTCGATCTTGTCGAGATAAAGCTGCGCCCGACGCTCGATCTCGGTGGTCAGCGACTCGATATAGTAAGACCCAGCCAGCGGATCAATGGTATTGGCCACGCCGGTCTCATGGCCCACAATTTGTTGCGTGCGCAGCGCGATGCGCGCCGCTTCTTCCGTCGGCAGGCCTAGCGCTTCGTCGAAACCATTGGTATGCAGCGACTGCGTTCCGCCCAGCACGGCCGCCATCGCCTGCAAAGCCGTGCGCACGATATTGTTTTCCGGCTGTTGCGCCGTGAGCGTTGAGCCAGCGGTCTGCGTGTGAAAGCGGAGCATCAGTGATCGCGGATTTTTGGCGTGAAAGCGCGACTGCATGATGCGTGCCCACATCCGCCGAGCGGCGCGAAACTTGGCTATTTCTTCCAGAAAATTATTGTGCGCGTTAAAGAAGAACGACAGCCGCGGCGCAAATCTATCCACGTCAAGTCCGGCCTGCAGCGCCGCATCAACATAAGCGATTGCATTCGCTAGCGTGAACGCCACTTCCTGCACCGCGGTACAGCCCGCCTCACGCATGTGGTAGCCGGAAATCGAAATCGGGTTCCACTCCGGCACGTGCTCGTTGGCGTAAGCAAACATGTCAGTGATAATCCGCAGGGCCTGGCGCGGAGGATAGATATATGTCCCGCGCGCTATGTATTCCTTCAGGATGTCATTCTGCACTGTGCCGCTGAGCTTGCGAGTGTCTGCCCCGTTGCGCCGCGCCACCGCGATGTAGAGCGCAAGCAGAATGGCGGCACTGGCATTAATGGTCATCGATGTAGAAATCTTTTCCAGATTGATGCCCGCGAAGAGCCGCTCCATGTCCTCAATGGAATCAATGGCGACACCCACCTTGCCAACCTCACCGGCGGCCATGGCGTGGTCTGAATCCATGCCGATCTGCGTTGGCAGGTCAAACGCAACAGAAAGGCCGGTGGTCCCATGAGACAAAAGATATTTGTAGCGCTTGTTGGATTCTTCGGCGTCGCCCATGCCGGCATACTGCCGCATCGTCCACAGGCGTCCGCGATACATGGTGGCCTGCACACCGCGAGTGAAAGGAAATTCGCCGGGATAGCCTGCGTCGGCGTTGTAGTCCCAGCCTTCGAGATCGGCGGGCGTGTAGAGCGGCTGCGGGATAATGTCTTTCAACTGCTCGGTGTCGCGTTCGGTTTTAGTGTCCTGGGGCATGTTCAGGGCCGCTCTCCTGCCCATGATACTCCGATCGAAACGTCCTCCCCGAACTCCGCAAATCCGCGTGCGCTTTCGGGAGCCGTTCACGCCTGCTTTTGGCGTGAAGGGGCAGAGCGCAAGGATTCAGAGTGAGGGACCTTGAGTTTTCAGTTCGATCTGCTATCGGCGAGAGTTATTTCCGGTTGAGGGTGCGTTTGGCCTTTACGAAAGAATGCACCGTGAAAAATGCCAGGACCAAAGTTACGGGAGCCACAATCCAAAGGCGCATGCGGTCCGCAAAGTGGTCAAGGCGGTAATGGTGGTACAGGTTCCATGCACCGTAGCTGGTAAACATCAGGAACATCAATCCGGTGGTCTGGAGATAAAAGGCGTAAAAGGTGCGGCTCACTGAAACAACAAACGATTTTCCGCCGGCAAAGACCGCATTGAGCAAGCGGTCTTTCTTTACAACGCTTTGCAAAGCATTTTTGACAGTGGAAATTTGTGTCATTTTGGGTATTGTAGCGCGAAAATCGGTGTATTCTGCCGAAAGAATAAAACGCCGGTAACTTCACGGGCATCTAATACAGGAGGTCCAGAGGAGTTCGAGTGAATCCACGATTAAAGCATTTGATGAAAGACCTGGGAGAGGCCATCAACGTGTCTCTTTCTGAATCTGAGCAGATCGCGCAGGTGATTGCCAGAATAAAAGACGAAGGTTTTGACGTTTTTCTGGTGCTGGAAGCCACCATCGGCTTCAACAAGCATGACGAAGAGACAACGGCGCCGCAGCTGGTGAGTTCGCGCAAGAAGAACGCAGAACCGGAGTTCAGCATTAACGCCCATGATGTGCGCTTCCTGAAGTCTCTGCGCATCTCCACCGACGAAGCTGCATAGCTGAAGACCTCTGGATGTCCCGGCGAAGAGCCGTGCTGCGCCGGTTTTTCTTTTTTCTGCTAGCATCAATTTCTGGTGCCCAAGAGTTCCCCTGCTGGTTCCATAGGTCATTAAAAAATGGCCTGCTGTAAATGTTCCGCAAGAAGATGGTCCGCAAAAAACTATGAAGGATACACTTGGAGTATTGCTCGCCGGCGGCGCCGGAGAACGTCTCTATCCACTAACACGCGATCGCGCTAAACCGGCAGTGACTTTCGGCGGCAACTATCGCATCATCGACATTACTCTCTCCAACTGCATCAATTCAGATCTGCGCAAGGTCTATATCCTCACGCAATATAAGGCGCTGTCTTTGAATCGGCACATCCGCGAAGGCTGGGGCTCCGTGGTGGCCCGTGAGCTGGGAGAGTTCATTGAAGTCCTGCCGCCGATGAAGCGCGTGAGTGACAGCTGGTATCTGGGCACCGCCGACGCGGTTTACCAGAACATTTATTCCATCGGCTCTGAACAGTCCAAGCATGTGCTGATCCTCTCCGGGGATCACATCTACAAAATGAATTACCAGCTCATGATGGACCAGCATCTGGCCGCGCATGCGGATGTGACTCTGGCGACGATCCTTATTTCTCCCGAAGAGTGCTACCACTTCGGCATCGTTGACATTGACCGCTCGGGACGCATCATCGGCTTTGAGGAAAAGCCCAAGCAGACCAAGCTGCGTTCGCCCTACAACCCGGAAATGGTTTCCGGCTCCATGGGCGTTTACATTTTCAATACTGACGTGCTTCTGCCCGTGCTGCTGAAAGACGCGGAAGATCCCAACTCATCGCACGACTTCGGCAAGGATATCCTGCCCCGCATACTCGATCAGTACAAAACCTTTTCCTTCAACTTCATCGACGAAAACATGAAGGAAGCGCAGTATTGGCGCGACGTGGGCACCATTGAAGCCTATTACGAAGCCAACATGGACCTGGTCTCAGTTTCGCCCGTTTTCAACCTGTATGACAAGCACTGGCCCATCCGCACGCACCAGCGGCAGTATCCGCCGGCCAAATTTGTCTTCGGCGAGCCTGGACGCACCGGCATGGCCATTGATTCAATCGTGTGTCCGGGCAGTATTCTTTCCGGTGGCTACGTGCGCAACTGCGTGCTCTCGCCCGACGTCCGCGTGAACTCTTACACTGAGGTCGATACCAGCATCATCTTTTCCCATGTCAATATCGGCCGGCATTGCAAGATCCGCCGCGCGATTATTGACCGCGATGTGCATCTGCCAGAAGGGACCGTTATTGGCTTTGATCCTGAGGAGGACGCAAAGAGCTACATCGTTACCGAAACTGGAATCACCATCGTCACGCGCGATTATTCGCTGTTTGAAAGTCCGGTGGCGGTGGATTACTTTACCAGCGAGTAGCAGCTATTTCGAGCCGAACAGCCCCTTCATCTTATTAAAGACCTGGTCCAGCTTTGTCAGGTTGACCAGCTTTTCCACTCGCGGGCTGAGGTTAGTAATCTCCAAATC
>DASYKK010000430.1:0-5374 GCA_035995565.1 Candidatus Angelobacter sp. | reverse complement strand
GCGCTGGAATCGCCCGCCACAAAGCTCTGGTTATAGACGATTCGTGAGAACGGCAGGAAGCCCGTGGTAACCAAATCAGGATGATTGTTCACGCCACTGTCAATCAGTGCCACGCTAATCCCTGACCCCGTGATGTTTGAGGTCCATGCTGCCGGGGCATTAACTGCCTGGGCTGCATTGTCAAAAGATGGCGTGAGCTGCCGGTCCTTGCTGATGTAAACAACGTTGGACTGATTTGAGAGAGACACGATCCCGTTGTGGTCCAGCGAGGCCACCAGTCCATTCACAATAGGTAACTGCCCCAGCACTGCGCCGCCGAGCTTGAGCACATCATTCACGACACAGCCCAGCAGCCCCAACAAACCGCTGCAACTCAGTTGAGTGCCAGGCGCGTATTGGACCACTACGTGTTCCTGGGACGTGGAACTGGAGTTTTGCAAATCAGGCGAAATCTTGCTGTTGTCAGCGAAGAGGGACAGTGGTGCCAGAAGCACCAGAATAAGTGTGAAGTTTCGTTTCATCATGGGGACCTGCCTAAAAAACTTAAGTAAGTACGACTCTTGTTTTGCACTTGCCTGGCCATTTTGATTGCCTACTAACTTATTGAAACTAAAGCTTATTGGGCGGTCTGTCTGTGACGCATATTTTGTCGTCTTGTCACTGCTCTGTGACAGCTGCGTCACAGCTGGCGCGGCCAACGGTCGGGCGGTTACCAAAGTCCTCTTGTTAGCTGGCCTTTTTGGGCTGAAAATGCTACAGACAATTTTGTGCCGCAGTCATTGTTTTAGTTGTTGGAGAGAAAATGTCCGGAATTCCGGGTCGGGCGAGACCATTCGTGTTTCTGGTGTGCGCATTGGGCGCGCTTAGTCTGCTCACCGGTGTGTTTCCGTGGCAGAGCAGCCATACCCTGTTATTTCCTTCTTATCTCTTGCTCACCATTGTGGCTTCTGCTTTGAAAACGGTTCTCCCCGCCTCTGAGGGAACGGTTTCGGTAAATTTCGTCTTCTTCCTGGTCGGCATCTGTAATATGACGATCTCTGAGACGTTGGCCCTGGCCCTGGTTGCCACCGTGGTCCAGTGTTTTTGGCGGGCTAAGAAGCAACTCAGCTTTGTGCACTTTGCGTTCAATCTTTCTCAAGTGTCCCTGGCGATCACCGCCACTTATTGGACATATATAACGCTGTTTAACCATGTATTTCACTCCAAGGCCCCGCTGCCTCTGCTGATCGCGGCGATCGTCTTTTTCCTGTTCAACAGTATCCCTGTTGCGACGGTCGTCGCTTTAGCTGATAACACCTCAATCATCCAGAAATGGGACGCCGGCTACTCCTGGACGTTTCCTTATTACCTGATCGGCGCCGCCATTGCAGGCCTCATTCAATTCGTGAACCGCCTTGCCGGATGGGAAATGTCCATTCTGGTATTGCCGGCCGTCTATGTGATTTATCGCTCGTATTGCATGCACCTGGGCCGTTGGGAAGACGAGAAGCGCCATCTCGAAGACCTGGCTTCGCTCAACATGCGTACCATTGAAACTTTGGCGCTGGCAATTGAAGCCAAAGACCACACCACAGGAGATCATCTCCAGCGCGTGCGTGTGTATGCCATGGAGTTGGGCAAAGACCTTGGCTTGTCGCCTTCGGAAATGCAGGCCTTGCAGGCAGCATCTGTCCTGCACGATATCGGAAAACTTGCTGTCCCTGAGGCCATCATTTCCAAACCCGGCAAATTGACGCCGGAAGAATTTGAGAAGATGAAAATTCATCCCATTGTGGGCGCGGAAATTGTTGAACAGGTCAGATTCCCGTATCCAGTTGCGCCCATTGTGCATTCCCATCATGAAAAGTGGGACGGCAGCGGTTACCCTGACGGAATTTCCGGCGAAGCCATTCCTGTCGGCGCACGCATCCTTTCCGCCGTCGATTGTCTGGATGCTCTTGCATCTGATCGCCAGTACCGCCGCGCTTTGCCGCTCGACGAAGCCATGGCGCACGTTGTTCGGGAATCCGGAAAAGCATTTGATCCACGCGTCGTCGCAGCTTTGCAGGCACGCTATATCGAATTGGAGCATTTAGCGCGCTCGCAGGCGCCAGAAGATCGGCCTAAACTCTCGCTCGACGTAAGAGTTGAACGCGGCGCTGCACCCGACGCCGGATTTGCCGCGAGTGTCATGCCTTCGTCCCACACGCAGTCCGGCCCGAGTCTGATTGACGTGCTCAATCGGACAGAAGAACCCCTTTCTCTCGATGAGACGCTTTCAGCTGCCGCTCTTCGTCTTCGTCACGTTGTTTCCTTTGACGCGCTGGCAGTCTTTGTTGTCCATGCCGACGTTCTTGTTGCGCGTTTTGCTTTGGGCGAGAATCTCCGTCACCTCTCCTCGCTCCGCATCCGCAACGGGCAGGGTTTGGCCGGCTGGGTGGCCGAAACCGGAAATTACATTATCAATGGCAATCCCAAGGTTGAGCCCGGACTTGAAGGATCGCGGAGCTTTGCGCTGTGCTCAGCCCTGGCGGTTCCTTTGTTGAACGCAGGCCGCACTGTCGGAGTCCTGTCTGTGTATAGTCTGCAACCCGACGCCTTTACCTCTGAGCATCTCAACGTTCTCCAGGCCAGCGCCCATCAGCTTGGCGATATGGTTGGAGAAAAGCTTGCCGTCGAGCAGCAGCGCAACTCCCGCTCGAGTGATTGGCGTCACCGTGGCAGCCATGCGCGCCGTAATTCCGTGGAAGAAACCCAATCGGGTTTGCCATCTGTTCTGACTTCAGCAAAGTAATAACGCCGAATTTCGTGGGCGCTGATCAATGCCTGTGCGTTTTAGCAGGCGGAAGAAAGGCGCGACCGAATCGGCCGCGCCTCTTCAATTTGCGATCTGAAGTTAGTCCTGATCGTCGTCGTCTTCATCCTGATTACCCGTGCTCGCGCTTGAAGCCGCACCCGAACCCGGCTTAATCTGGATCGGCCCACCTGCGAACAGGGTGCTCGAACCATGTTCTGCCGCTTTCTTATTGAAGGCTGCGACTTCAGTGGTAAGGAATGTGTTCACCTGCGCAAGTTGAGTTTCCAGCTCTTTGCGAACCTCGGCGGCTTCCTCAACCAGCAACGGACTCGGCGCTTCTCCGGGACCGCCCATCACGCCGCGCATCACCCCTTGCAGGCGGTTCTGGAAGCGTTGCAGATAGTGGATATCGTCCTGACTGCCAGGTTGAATGTCATTATTGTAGAGCGGGTCTTGAATCGACGTGATTTTCTTATCCAGCGCCCGCGCTTCATCGAGTACTGGCTTATAGGCAACGTTGGACGCTGCGCCTTCCTGTGATTCATCGGAAGCCAGCAGCTCTTGCAGGCTGGTGATCTGTTTATGCAGGCCGTTAAGCCGGTTCAAGGCTTCATGCAGAGCGGAGACCTCGTCGCGCAGTTCAAGTCCCAGTTTTAACTGCGCACGCATGCCTTCAGCGTCAAACTTGAAACGCGGATCGGTCTGGACTTCCACCGTCTGGGTCTCCGTTTTGCCATTCACCGTTACAGCAACTTTGTATGTGCCGGGCATCGCATTAGGCCCGATGCTGGGATCAAAGAAAAAGTCCTGATCTTCCAGCCCTTCTGGCGGAGGCAGGAAGTTCAGCTTCTTGGGTCCGTCATAACGCAGGTTCCACGCTGCACGATTAAGGCCATACTTGGTTGGCCCATACATGGTGCGGACCACCTGTCCACTGCTGTCGGTTACTGTAATTTTCGCCGCTGTCTCGCCGTTGGCTTTTCGCTTCGGCGGTCCACCGGCATTGTCCTTTATTTCATTCGGCAGCCAATAAGTGATCACCGCACCGTTCATCGGATTAGGAGCAACGTAGCCGCCGCTGGCAAAACCGTGCTTGTTCCAATTGTGCCAGTTGATCGACGGAGATACAGGGAACAGATGGAAGTCGCTGCGGGCCAGCTCCGCGCCGCTCTCTTCCAGCGGCGTGATGTCATCCATCACGAAGAGACCGCGACCGTGCGTCGCCACCACCAGGTCATGAGATTTCCTGATGAACTTGATGTCATAGATCGGCGTGGTGGGGAAGTTGCTCTTGATTTGTGTCCAGTGCGCTCCTTCATCGCTCGAATAAAACAGGCTCGTGTCTGTGCCCAGAACCAGAAAGCCTTTCTTGTTGGGATCTTCACGGATCACGCGCGCTGGATCGTCCTGCGGCAGGCCCGCAGCAATGGAAGTCCACGTCTTGCCGCCATCGTGCGTCTTGAAGACGTACGGCTTGTTGTTTTCTACCTCGTGAAAGTCCAGTGCGATATAAGCCGTATTGGCATCGCTCGGCGAAGCTTCGACCTGTTGCAGTCGCCCCCACTGTGGCAGGTTCGCGATATTGGTGGTGGCATTGGTCCAGGTTTTTCCGCCATCACGCGTCACCTGGGCCAGACCATCGTCGGTGCCCACCCAGATTGTCTTTGGGTCCACCGGCGAAATTGACATGGAGAGAATCGCGCCTACTGTCTCGGCGCCGCTCAGGTCCAGCCAGATCGGGCCGCCGCTGCTTTGTTGCTTGGTCTTGTCGTTGCGGGTGAGATCAGGGCTGATAGGGTTCCAGCTCTTGCCGCCATCAGTGGAATGAAACAGGACGTTTCCGCCTAGATAGAGCTCATTCGGATCGGTCAGCGACACCGCAATCGGCGAAGTCCAGTTAAAGCGGTACTTTAAGTCTGACGGTTTCATCGATTGCACGCCCTGCAAGTATGGGCGGATAAAGTTTGACATGCCGGTCTCGTTGCTAACCCGCTGAATCGAACCGTTTTGCGAATCCGTGTAAATCAAGTGCGTGCCCTTGCCGCGTGCCGGGACAACGTATTCGCCGTCGCCGCCGGTCACGGTGTACCACTCAAAGCCGCTGATGCCGCCGCGGCTCAGGCTGTTCGAAGGTCCGCACCAACCGTTATTGTCCTGCAAGCCGCCACAGAGGTTATAAGGCGTCTCGTCATCATCGGCCACGGAATAGAACTGTTCGATCGGCAGGTTGTCGAGGTAGCGCCACGTCTTTCCCGCATCGCCGCTCACGTAAACTCCGCCATCGTTGCCATTAATGATCCGGTTCGGGTTTTCCGGATCGATCCACAATGCGTGATGGTCCACGTGGACGCGCGCAGTAATATTCCGCGCGGTCTTCCCGCCATCTTCAGAAAGCATTACGTTGAACGACAGGAAATAAACTTTGTTCTCGTCATTGGGCGCAACCATCAGCTCGCTGAAATAAAAGCCGCGGGCCGCCAGGTTGTGGTTGTTGCTCACCATCTTCCAGTGGTCGCCCAGGTCATTCGTGTCGTAAAGCGTGCCCTTCTTATTTTCCACCAGCGCATAAATGTGCCGCGGATTGCTCGGCGCGGCGCC
>DASYKK010000429.1:0-8764 GCA_035995565.1 Candidatus Angelobacter sp. | reverse complement strand
GTAAGCGGCTCACGCAAACGGCCCATCGGAAGCAAGACACCTTTCTGGTCTTCGGCCGGCAGCATGACAATATCAAAATCGCGATGCAGGCGGCGATGTTGAAAGCCGTCGTCCAGCAGATGTAGTTTGCTGGAGAATTTCTCTTCGGCAAGAAGTCCGGCCTGATAGCGGTCAGCCCCCACGATCACTGGCACCTGCAGCTTGCGCGCAATCAGCAGCGGCTCATCGCCGAATTGCGCGGGCGAGCCATTGGGATCGACGAAGGCGATTTCGGCGGAAGTGCGCCCGTAGCCGCGCGAGAGGACGTCGAACGCAATGCCGCGTTCGGCCAGCAACTGGCCCAGCGCGATTATGAATGGCGTCTTTCCACTGCCACCCACGGAAATATTCCCTATGCTGACAACGGGCCGCGCGAGCTTCTTCACTGGGAAGACGCGGCGATCATACAAGGCGTTTCGTATCGTGACCCCGGCACCGAAGACCGCGGAAAGGGGATTCATTGGCCCCTCTCCTGCTGCTTCAGTAGCGGAGCCAGAGCGTCCAGCGTCCGGCGGGTGGCTCCGGCATGTTTGGCGAACAAGTCTTTTGCGCGGCGGCCCATCTGTTGTCGTTCTTCTGAATGGCTCAACAATGAAAGAAACTGCTGGCCCACAGTTTCAGCGGACACGACGCTGACTGCTCCGCCTTGTTCAAAAATGCTCACGATCTCGCGGAAGTTAAAAGTGTGTGGACCCACCACGATGGCTGCGCCGTATTGTGCCGGCTCCAGGACATTGTGGCCGCCGGTCGGAACCAGGCTGCCGCCGACAAAAGCAATGTCCGCCCGCTCGTAAATTGCAGCAAGCTCGCCCACACTATCCAGCAGGAAGATGCCGCCATTGTTGATCGGATGGGGTGGCGTCCACAAGCTGCGGCGCTGGACGGCAAGTCCCTTCGCCGAGATCAACGCCGCCACTTTTTCGAATCGCTCAGGGTGCCTTGGCGCCAGTACCATCACAGCCCCCGGGAATTGCTGCCGGACTTCTTGGAATGCCGCTAGAAGCGGCTCTTCTTCTCCTTCGGCCGTGCTGCCACAAACAATAACCGGCGAATCTTTGCGGATAGCTGCGTGCAGGCCATTCACCAGCGAAGGCTGCGTATTTGGGCGGATATCAAATTTCAAATTTCCGCTGACTCGCACTCGCTCGGTAGGCACACCAATTTCGCGCAGCCGTTGGGCATCTTCCGCTGTCTGCGCCAGAAATAAATCCACTTCGGACAGCACTCGACCGAAGAACCATTTGAAGCGCAGGTAACGGGGAAATGACCGGTCAGAGATACGCGCGTTAACGATTGCCAGGGACGTTTGGCGCTTTCCCGCCAGGTGGAGCAGGTTGGGCCAGAACTCGGTTTCAGCAATCACGATGAGCTGTGGTCTCAGCGCATTCAGGTATCGTCGAACCGCAAAGCCGAAATCGAGCGGCATGAAGAATACGCGATTTTCGCCGAAACGCTGGCGCGCCAGGTTCTGTCCTGTGGCGGTGGTGGTGGAAACAAAAATTTGTCGTTCCGGATGTTGCCGCTGCAATTCATCGATCAAATGACTTACCGCAAGCACTTCGCCTACTGAAACGGCGTGCACCCAGATGGAACCGGCCTTGGCGTCGCTCAATCGGGCAGGCACAAAACCGAGGCGCTCGGCCAGTCCGGAGCGATATTTGCCCAGGCGGAGCATCTGCACAGTCCACCATGGCAGCGAAAGCAGCGCTGCGCAGGCCAGAAGCAAACTGTAGAAGGCATACATTGAAAGACTTTGGACATTCTATGAAAACGGCGCGCTTGTGCAAACCTGCCCTGCGGCTGGATATAATCAATTTCGTGAAAGCCCTGCGTATCCTCGGTTGCGTTGCCCTGCTTACCACGCTGCTTTTCAGCGAAAAGCATTTCAATCCGCCGCCGGCGGCTCATGCCAGCACATACGCGCTGCACGAAGCGCATAACGACGAAAAGGTGGCCATTGCAGCCGAGCCTTGCAACACGCCGCAAACCACCGGGGTATTCAAAGAGAATTATCTGGAGCATGGTCTTTTTCCCATTCGCCTGCTGATTTCCAATGACGGGGATCAGACGCTGATGCTCCAGGACCTGAAGATCGAATACATCACGGCGCGACGAGACAAGCTGGAGCCGGCCACCAACGAAGATATCTATCGTAAGTTTGTCCGGCCCAACCGCGCGGACAAGAGCCATCCCGGCATGCATCTGCCGTTTCCGGTGGGCAAGAAAAAAGAGGCGATCAGCAAAGACACGCGGGAAGAGTATGAGTCGGCGCAGTTCGCCACTGTTCCGGTGACGCCGCATTCCACTCACGCCGGTTACTTATTCTTCGACATGCAGGGAGATCCGCCGGAACCGGGCGCTCATTTGTACATATCCGGCATCAAGGCCGGCGCCAAAGAGCTGTTTTACTTTGATATCCCCATGGACAAGCCGGCAAGCCAGACCGCCTCTCCCAAATAACCAGGCGAATGGCCCTATAATCTTGTCATGTCTGCCAGCCCACAGGTATTGCGGGAAAAATATGAGCCTGTGATCGGACTGGAAGTGCACGTCCAACTACTCACGCAGACCAAGATTTTCTGTGGCTGCTCCACGCAGTTCGGCGCTCCACCCAACACAAATGTCTGTCCAGTATGCCTGGGATTGCCCGGTGCTTTGCCAGTGCTCAATAAGCGGGCCGTAGAATTTGCTGTGCTCGCCTCGCAGGCTCTGAACTGCAAGGTGCGTGAGACTTCGGTCTTTGCCCGCAAGAATTATTTTTACCCTGACCTGCCCAAGGGTTACCAGATCTCACAGTTCGACAAGCCGCTGGCCGAGCATGGCTACATTGAGATAGCGCAGGCGAACGGCGGCAGCAAGAAAATAGGTATAACGCGGCTGCACATGGAAGAAGATGCCGGCAAGAGCATTCACGACGGACTGGTCGATTCGAGCGTGTATACCTCCATCGACCTGAACCGTAGCGGAACGCCGCTGGTTGAAATTGTCAGCGAGCCTGATATGCGCTCCGCGGATGAAGCGTTTGAATATCTCACGCTGCTGAAAGAGATCATCCTGTATACGGGCGTAAGCGATTGCAACATGGAAGAAGGATCGTTGCGCTGTGACGCCAATGTGAGCGTCCGTCCCCGAGGCCAGGAAAAGTTGGGCATCAAGGCGGAGATCAAGAACGTAAATTCTTTTCGCTTCATTCGCGAGGCCATTGAATATGAGATCGACCGGCAGATTGAGGCGATTGAAGCCGGCGAAAGAATCCAACAGGAAACGCGCCTCTACAACGCACACGAAGGCCGAACGTACAGCATGCGTTCCAAAGAACAGGCGCATGACTATCGCTATTTCCCCGAGCCGGACCTGCTGCCGCTGGTGGTGGATGCGCGATGGCAGGAGTCGATCCAAGAGACCCTGCCCGAGCTGCCGGAGGCGCGTCGCAAGCGCATGGTCGCCGAATACGGCATTACGGAATACGATGCTCGCGTTCTCAGCGTCACAAAGTCGCTGGCTGACCAGTTTGAAGCAGCCGCCAAAGCGGCCAGGAATCCCAAGCGTGTGGCTAACCTAGTCCAGAGCGAGCTAATGGGACGCCTCAAGGCAAGCAACCTGGAGATTGAACAATCGCCAATCTCAATGAAAGGCGTTGCCATGTCCGCCGATCTGGTGGAATCTGGCGCCATATCGAGCAAGATACTCAAAGACCTTTATGACAAGGCGTTTGCCGCTGGAGAAGATTTCCCCGCGGTCTATGAGCGGGAGAAGCCGCAGCAAATCACCGATGTGGCAGCGCTGGAAAAGATCATCGACGAAATTATTGCCGCCAGCCCAAAACAAGTGGAGCAATACCGCGGAGGCAAGACGACGATTATCGGCTTTTTTGTAGGACAAGTGATGAAGGCTTCTAAAGGGCAGGCCAAGCCGGAACTGGTGAATGAGCTGCTGGCGAAGAAGCTAGGTGGATAGCAGCGGGCGGCTAGTCAAAAATATTACAAGGTCTTGGGTCCCGATTCGATCCAAAAAGGGTGCTCTTACACCCATAAAATTGTCTTGCAATCCATTACGCTGAAATAGATAATAATACATTGTAATATGGAAAAACAAACGATTAGTTTCCGACTTGAGTCCGACAAAGTAGATGCGCTGGATGTCTTGGCAAAAGCGCTTGACCGCGATAGGACCTATCTTTTGAATGAGGCCGTTTCAGCTTACCTGGATGTCCAACAATGGCAACTGGAGCACATGAAAGCCTCAATCAGGCAGGCGGATACAGGCCGTTTGATTGATCATGGTGAGATCAAGAAAATGGCGTCCCATTGGCGCCGTCGCAAGTGAAGATACGCTGGACGGCTGTAGCGGCAGACGATCTGAAATCCGTACATGAATATTTAAGCGAACATGGGCCCTCGCGCGCAGATGCCATCGTGGATCGGATTCTTGCCGGCATTGACGTTCTGGAACAATACCCCAATTTAGGGCATCAGGGCAGGATAGATGGAACTCGCGAACTGGTGATCACAGGAACACCGTTTATCGTTTTTTATCGTCTGCGAAAAAGCCAAGTGGAAATTCTTGGTGTCCCTCACGCCGCACGCAAATGGCCTGACGCTCCCTAAACAGAGGTTTCCCTCGTTTCGGCACAAACCCCATGCTATGTCCGGCGTTTCAGAACAAGCTATTTGCTTATATGCCCATGCCCATTCTTCGGGCCGCTGGGTTTGTTCTTCAGGCTGTCATACAGGATTTCAATGAACATATCTGTCTTGATAAAGTTCTGACCCCAGGAATCCCACTTGGCCAGAACTTTTTCCTGCTTGAGCTGATCGAGAGTCTTGCCCTTCTTGATGCCGGCTTCGACGGCTGCTGAAGTCTCTTTCAGAACTGCGACGAATTTTCTCAGGTCATCCTTTGTTCCGAGTGGGCCGTGGCCGGGGATGATCTTCACATCGTCAGGGACTTCGGCCAGAACTTTCTCGTCGCCAGCGATCATGCCCTGCACACTTCCACCGCTGTCGATATCAATAAAGGGAAACATTCCGCCGTTAAAGAAATCGTCGCCCATGTGGACTACGTTGGATTGCTTAAAGAAAATCACGCTGTCGCCATCGGTGTGGCCGTGGGGAAAATGTATGGCGTGAATATCTTCTCCGTTGAGATGGACTGAGACATCGTTTTCAAAGGTGATGATCGGCAGCGCATTCTTGTCTGCCGGCTTGGTCTCGCCGAAGCGGGTTTTGCCACCGGTGCTCAGGCGTTTGCGTACGTTTTCCTGCGCGACAATGGGAGCTTTTTCTCCGAAATGCGGATTGCCGCCAGTGTGATCGCCGTGCCAGTGCGTGTTCAGAACGACTTTAACGGGTTTATCGGTGATGCCTTTCAGCGCGGCTTCAATCTTATCGGCCAGCGGCAGGAATTCGTCATCCACCATCACAATCCCGTCATCGCCGACTGAGGCCGCGATGTTTCCACCTGCGCCTTCAATCATATAAACGGTGCCAGTAACTTTCTGCACCTTCATTTCAACCTTACTGAAATCCTGGCCCTGGGCAAAGGCATTGATCGCACCAACCAGTCCAAACAAGAACACTGCAAGAATCATTTTTCGCATTAGAGATCCTCTTTCACGCTGATAGGGAATTTAAGTTGTTCGTGATGAAACGGACAATCTTAGACATCAACCGCGTGGACTTCAAACCAATTTGCAAAAGGGAGCCTGCGAGAGAACCAAATTGGAAATCAAGCGCCCTACCGATAAAATAGCGGAAACAAAAATTGACGGAGGAGATCATGCCGAAAGTCAAACACGTGTCGGCAAAAAATGGCGACGTAATCGTCCTGGTGGGCACCATGAAGGGCGCATTTGTGCTGCGCTCTGATAAGTTCCGTAAAAAGTGGGATGTGGGTGGCCCTTACTCGATCGGCGCGCCGGTGTATGCCATGGCTTTTGACCAGCGCCAGGAGCGTCACAGGTTGTGGTGGGCCCAACAGAGCTTTCAGTGGGGCACGGTCCTGTGCTCGTCGGACGATTATGGCAAGACTGTGACGGAGCCGACCACTTACTCGGTGAAATTTCCCGTGGAATCCAACCTGACGTTGAAGAACATCTGGCAGATTACGCTGGGACGCGCGGACGATCCCGACACGCTCTATTGCGGCGTGGAACCTGCGGCGCTGTTTGAGTCACACGACGCGGGTAAGACGTGGTCGCCGGTAGAAGGGCTGCTCAACCATCCTCATCGCCCAAAATGGGTGCCCGGCGGGGGAGGCATGTGCCTGCATACGATTGTGCCTGACCCGGCAGATCCCAAGCGCATGATGATCGCCATCTCCACAGCCGGCGCGTACCGCACGGACGACGGCGGAGCAACGTGGCAGGCGCGGAACAATGGTGTTCGAGCAGAGTTTCTGCCGGACAAGCATCCGGAGTTCGGCCAGTGCGTGCACAAGGTTGTGCAGCATGGCGCCAGGCCGGAGCGGCTGTTCCTGCAGAACCACTGGGGACTGTATCGCAGCGATGACGCCGGCAACTCATGGAAGGATATCGCGAACGGCGTCCCGTCTGATTTCGGTTTTTGCATGGCCGCGCATCCACACGATCCTGACACTGTTTACATTGTGCCAATCGAGTCAGACCAGTACCGCTGCACGCCGGAAGGCAAGCTGCGTGTGTATCGGACAAATAATGCGGGCAAGAGCTGGGAGCCGCTCACGCGCGGATTGCCGCAGAAGAACGCCATGGAAACGGTGCTGCGCGACGCGCTGGCAACGGATACCTGTAATCCGGCAGGCATTTATTTCGGAACCAGAAGCGGCAAGGTCTATGGATCGAGTGATAACGGCAATTCATGGAAAGTGATTATGGAGGGCCTTCCGGCTGTGGTATGCGTGAAAGCGGCACGGGTGGGAGATGACGGAACGGATTCACCGCGGAGACGCGGAGGCGCGGAGAAGAAGAAAAACGCAAAGAGCAGGGTGGTTAAGAGCAAGCCTGCCACAATACCAAAGGCTACAAAGCGCAAGACCGCTGGCCGGGCACGGGCTGCGAGATAGCCTGTGCCGATCACTATTCGCATACCGACGTATCTGGCTTCATTCGCCGAGGGGCAGAATTCGCTTGCGCTCGAGGGCTCGCCGACGACGGTTTCTGAAGCGCTGAAAATATTGTGGGGACTTCATCCCGGCCTGCGCGACCGGATCGTGGATGAGCAGGGCGCGGTCCGCCAGCACATCAACATATTTATTGGTGAAGAAGCCATTCGGTTTGCCGATGGCCTTGGCACGAAGGTCCCCGCTGACGTGGAAATATTGATTGTGCCGGCGGTCAGCGGAGGGTAAGGCTAGCGCAGCGGCATGCTGGCGCCTTCAAAAACTTTCGTTACCGTGCTGCGGCCCACGCCATAGATGATGAAGCTTTTCTGATCAAACCCATATTCGCGGAAGAGCAGCTCGGCCAGGCCATCGCCGTCAACATCGACTGCATCGACCAGCTCCAGCCGTGGCGCCACGTCCAACCGCGAAGAGTCGGTCACGCTGGAGGCAAGCTTCTGTGGCATACCTTCAAAGTCCACGCGAGCTATTACGGTGACATAGCGCGAGATAAATTTTCCCGGGCCGCCCTGAGCGCCCGGCGTGAGATAGCTTCCGGGAATCTCCGCGCTTAACACAATAACAGCGTCATTGCTCAGATCCAGCTCAAAAGAGCGCATTGCTACTTTCTGGAGAGAATTGGCATTGAGCTGCGCGTTTTCCCGCGGAAGCTGTGCCAGAGCCAGCTTGCGCATCTTCTGTTCCATTTGCTGCTCCTCACCGGCCTTCCATTTGAAAGCGTAGGAGCGGACATCCGCCGGCTCATTGTCGGAAACGGCTACAAATGTCTGAGTACCGGATAGCAAGACGGGCAGCTTCGTCCGCGGAACGACGGCCCCGTCGGAAGGGCTTGGCGCCGACGCAGTTGGACTAGCCGCGGTTGGAGTCGAGGCGGTCGGCGACGCCTGTGGAGTGGGTGCTGGTTCCTGTCGGGACGGAGAACGCCGCCTCAACACAGGGCGATCAGTATCTTCGGGCGCACCAGCGGAGTCACTGCTTGAATGACTTGCGGGAGAGCTGTCTGCTTCAGGCTGAGGAGCAGCCGATGGAGCGGGCGTACTTGATGGGGTCGGTGACGCATTGCCATCACCACGACGGATTACCGGCCGATCGTCACCGGTGGTTACCGGTGCAGGAGTCTGAGGCTTCTTTGGCGCGTCGGCCGCTTGCCACTTACCCAAAGCGGTCCAGCCTTTGTTGTTTGCGCTGCTCGCGATGGTGGCGTACCCAACAGGTATACCGTCAGCCTGCGCTTCATAGACAATGCCATTATCCAGCGCCATGGGTTGCGGCGTAGCCTTATAGATCCCGGCATCATGAAATGTGCCTTCCTCGAGGATGGTGACAGGAAATACTCTGGTGGCGACGATACCGGCGGAATCTGTAGTGACTTCAACCACCGCCGTAGCCCGCAGCTTGTGCGCTTTGCGCCGCTGCGCCACTGCCGTGGTGAAAGCCGCAACACATACCAGCACCAAAACCGTGCTGGCCAGGAACCTGCTTCTGCTATATAAATTCATTGATCTTATAAACACGGAAAAACCATGGAAGTTAATGATAAAGCCCCGGAGTTCTCTCTGGCGAATGAAGAGGGGAAAGCGGTCACGCTGAAAGATTATCGCGGCAAAAACGTGGTCCTGTTCTTTTA
>DASYKK010000428.1:0-2013 GCA_035995565.1 Candidatus Angelobacter sp. | reverse complement strand
GCCTCGGTTGCCGCCTATGCCGCGCGCGCAGAGATGAAGAGCATTGTTCTCTTACCCGCCGGACAGGTTGCCGCCGGAAAGCTGGCGCAAGCTCTTGAGTACGGCGCGCACGTTTTGCAGTTACGCACCGATTTTGATGGTTGTCTGAAAGTTCTTCACGAAGTAGTACGGAAGTTTTCCGCGTACCTGCTGAATTCGCTCAATCCTTACCGTCTGGAAGGTCAGAAAACGGTGGCGTTCGAGTTAATGGAGCAATTGGACTGGCGAGTCCCCGAGCATGTAATTGTGCCAGGAGGAAATCTGGGCAACAGCTCGGCGCTGGGCAAGGGATTCATGGAGTTGCGCGATCTTGGCCTGGTCGATTCGCTGCCTAAGATCTCAATCATTCAAGCGTCGGGAGCAAATCCATTGGTGCGCACCATGCGCGAGAATGGCGGCACAGAACTAGTTCGAGTTACGCCAGAGACCCGGGCAACGGCCATCCGGATTGGCAATCCTGCTTCCTGGCGAAAAGCAGTGACTGTGCTCAAGAACACGGGCGGCACGTGCGAAGAAGTTAGCGAAAAAGAGATTGCGCAGGCCAAGGCTGAACTGGGTGCGGAGGGAATCGGCTGCGAACCAGCATCAGCGGCGACTTTGGCTGGGCTCAAAAAACTGGCGGCAGCGGGATTCGTAAAGTCCACCGAGACAGTCGTCCTGGTCCTTACCGGGCACATGTTGAAGGACGTCGATTATATGAAGCAGTTGCCGGGACAGAATCTGCTTGGTCCCATGGAAGCGGATGGTGACGCGGTGATCAGAACACTGGAGCAAATTTATGCCCGGCATTGAGGACGCAGTGGAAAAACGAAAATATTCTCCGCGCAATGCTGAGCAGATACGGGTCGGCATCATTGGCTACGGTACCGTGGGTCGTGCGACGGCGGAGATTCTCTTCAGCCACGCGGAGGAAATCAGCCAGCGGACCGGCGGGATTTCTATCGTGGTAACGCGGATCTGCCGCAAGAGGCCGCAGATTTCAGAAATCGGTGCAAATGGAATCACAGTAGTGTCTGACTGGCGGGAAGTTGCCACCGCCGACGACGTTGACATCGTAGTGGAAGCAATTGGAGGAACGTCTGTCGCGCGTGATGTAGTGCGCACCAGCCTGGAAAGCGGTAAGGCAGTGGTGACGGCGAATAAAGCCCTCATCGCTTTGCATGGCGATGAGATTTTTGCCCTGGCAAAGGAAAAGAACCTTCCACTGGGAATCGAGGCCACTGTCGCCGGCGGAGTGCCGGTAATCCGCGCCATCTCTGAAGCGCTGGCCGCGGATCGCATTCAGGCTGTTTACGGGATTGTAAATGGCACGTGCAATTACATTCTCACGCAGATGGAGCAGCACGGCATTGAGTTTGCTCATGCCCTGGAACAGGCGCAGGCAGCCGGCTACGCTGAAGCTGATTCCAGCCTGGATATTGACGGGCTCGACGCTCGCGACAAGATTGCAATCCTTGCCCGCATCGCTTTTGGCCACGCCATCAGGGCTTCGGAAATTCCAGTCACCGGCATTCGCAACATCACCTCGACTGATTTCCATTACGCCCATCGCTTGAACTCAACGATCCGGCTGGTGGCGTCCGCGGAGCGAGCGGCCGGCGGCGTCCACATTGCTGTGCAGCCGTGGCTGGAACCACGCGACTCTATGCTGGCTAAGGCGGCAGGTGCAAACAACGCAATTTTTATCGCGGGTGAAAGCGTTGGCACGCAAATGCTTTACGGACGCGGCGCCGGCGGGAGCGCCACCGGAACAGCGGTGCTTTCAGACGTGCTGCAGATTGCGCGCCAGATTGCGCGAGGACAAACCGAGAGCAGCTTGCTGGAGGGCTTCCATCGCGGCGAACCGTTGCGTCCCCTGCCCCGGCCCAACCCGGTGAGCTGGTTCCTGCGCCTCACGGTAAACGACCAGCCGGGAATCCTCGCGCGCACGGCTGAGGCCATTGCGCATGAAGGCATTAATATTGATTCAGTGAT
>DASYKK010000427.1:0-4806 GCA_035995565.1 Candidatus Angelobacter sp. | reverse complement strand
AGGCACGATTGGTCACATTGATCATGGGAAGACCACGTTGACGGCGGCGATCACCAAGGTGTTGTCGAAGCACAATCCGAAGATCAAGTTTCGCGATTTTGCCTCGATTGATAATGCTCCGGAAGAGCGCGAGCGCGGCATTACCATCGCCACGGCGCACGTGGAATATGAGACGCCGAACCGGCATTATGCCCACGTTGACTGCCCGGGCCACGCCGACTACATCAAGAACATGATTACCGGCGCAGCCCAGATGGATGGCGCCATTCTTGTAGTCGCGGCCACGGACGGCCCGATGCCGCAGACACGTGAACACGTGCTGCTAGCCCGTCAGGTTGGTGTGCCCTGCATCGTGGTGGCATTGAACAAGTGCGATGCTGTCGATGATGCCGAGCTGCTGGACCTGGTGGAACTTGAAGTTCGCGAGCTCTTGAAGAGCTACAAGTTCCCCGGCGACGATGTGCCGGTGATTCGCCTGTCGGCATTGAACGCTTTGAACGGCGATCCCAAGTGGGAAAAGCAGATTGATGAGCTGATGGCGGCGGTCGATAAGTATGTTCCGCTGCCGGCACGCGATATCGACAAGCCGTTCCTGATGCCGATTGAAGATATCTTCTCCATCCAGGGCCGCGGCACGGTAGTTACGGGCAGGATCGAGCGCGGCAAGGTGAAAGTGGGCGAGGAAGTTGAGATCGTCGGCTTCCGCGAGACCCGCAAGACCGTGGTTACGGGCGTGGAAATGTTCAAGAAGCAGCTGGACGAAGGTATGGCCGGCGACAATGCCGGGTTGCTGCTGCGCAGTATCGCCAAAGAAGACGTGGAGCGCGGCATGGTTCTGGCCAAGGGCGGATCGATTACGCCGCACACCAAGTTCAAGGCTGAGATCTACGTCCTGAACAAAGAAGAAGGCGGACGTCACACTCCGTTCTTCAAGGGCTACCGCCCGCAGTTTTACTTCCGCACCACGGACGTTACGGGCGTGGCCGAGTTGCCGGCGGGCACGGAAATGGTGATGCCGGGCGACAACGTTTCATTGACCATCGAGCTGATAACGCCGGTGGCCATGGAAAAGGGACTGCGCTTTGCCATCCGCGAAGGCGGACGCACGGTAGGCGCAGGAACGATCAGCGAGATCGTTCAGTAAGCAGGATTGGAAATTGGGTAACTTGAAAGCCCAGACCGATAACGGACAGAAATTCAGGTCAGGTTCTTCGCTCTTGAGAGATCAAGCTGAGAGCCAATGGCTAAAGGCTAATTTATGAGAGAAATAGTCACATTACAGTGCGGTGATTGCAAAGAGCGGAATTACTCGACCACCAAGAACAAGAAGACCACCACGGGACGGCTTGAGTTTAAGAAGTTCTGCAAGCGGTGCCGCAAGCACACAGGGCATAAGGAAGTTAAGTAAGAGCAATTGGCAAATAGCAATTGGCAAATGGTGCCAAGCTCCTGTGCCTTTAGCTGCGCTTCTGGGATACGAGACAAAGGCTAATTACTAACGGCTAATTGCTAAGTGCTGATTTACAGGGGCGTAAGCTCAACGGCTAAACTGCCGGTCTCCAAAACCGGACTTGGGGGTTCGAATCCCTCCGCCCCTGCCAGATTTTGGAAAGCCGGCCGAACCGGTTGGGACAAGGAAGGAACCAATGGCGAAGGCAATAACGATGGCGCGCGACGATGACCGTAGGGGCAATCGGATAACGCAATTCCCTGCGCGCGCGAAGGAGTTTCTTACTGACGTCCGCAATGAGATGCGGAAAGTTACTTTCCCGAGCAGGAGAGAAGTTCAAGCCACTACGACGGTCGTGATCATCACGGTCATTCTTTTTGGCGTGTACTTTTTTGTGATCGATCAGGTGATTGCGTCCGGAATTAATTGGGTGTTGCACCACCGCGTGCGGTAGGCGAACACCGGAAAGCCAAGTTGGCAAGCATGACTGAGCAGAACATCAACGCGACTCCCGCGGAAGGCGAACAGGCCCCACCGCCGGAGAACACGAACCCGAACATGAAGTGGTACATCATCCACAGCTATTCGGGCTTTGAGCGCAAAGTGAAGGAATCACTGGAATCGCGCGTACAGGCCTTCGGCCTGGGAGAGAAGATTGGCAAAGTAGTGATTCCCACGGAGCCGGTGACGGAGATCCGCAACGGCAAGAAATATACCGTGGAGAGAATGTTTTATCCCGGCTATGTGCTGGTGCAGATGGACCTGACGGGCTTCCGCACCGGCGGCGAAGGCGACCATGTGTGGCATGTTGTTAAATCGACGCCGCGCGTGACCGGGTTTGTCGGTACGGCAAACGATCCGACGCCACTGACCGAAGAAGAGGTCAACCAGATCATCTATCGCGTGAACGTGGGCAAAGACAAGCCCAAGATTCGCGTGAAGTTTGAAAAGAACGAGACTGTCCGCATCACGGATGGACCGTTTGCCAACTTTAACGGCACCGTGGACGAAGTGAACGAAGACCGCGAGACACTGAAAGTGATGGTCACGATCTTTGGCCGCGCGACGCCGGTGGAGTTGGAGTTCGGGCAGGTAGAGAAAGTGACAACGTAAAGATTTTCGAGCACAGGCAGGAGTGCCTGTGCCACAAAGAAAAGCAGATCCTTCGGCGAGAAAACAACCGCCTCAGTATGACAGTTAAGAGCGTGAGTGGCAGAAGCTGCTCCGACGAAAAAGGACTCAGGTAGATCGCATATGGCACCGAAAAAAGTACAGACATCCGTTAAGTTGCAGATTGAAGCCGGCAAGGCGACGCCGGCACCTCCGGTCGGGCCGGCACTGGGCCAGGCGCAGATCAACATCATGGAATTCTGCAAACAATTCAACGCCCGCACTTCCAACAAGGAGATGGCGGGGCTGATCATCCCGGTGGTGATCACGGTTTATACCGACCGGTCGTTTACTTTCATCACCAAGACGCCGCCGGCGTCGATTCTGCTGAAGCGGGCAGCGGGCATCGCCAAAGGGTCAGGCGCGCCCAACAAAGATAAAGTCGGAAAGGTGACGGAAAAGCAGGTCGCTGATATCGCTAAGCAGAAGATGCCGGACCTGAACGCCGCGTCGATCGAATCGGCCATCAAGAGCGTCAAGGGCACCGCGCGGAGCATGGGAATTGAAGTCGTAGGGTAGTTCAGTTTTTTAAAACAATCGCATGTACCACGGCCCGCAGAACATTGCGAAGCGGTGGGAGATAAGGAAAAGACAATGAGTCGCAAAGCAGGAAAGAACATAACGAAGTCGCGCGAAGCCATTGAGAAGCGCCAGTATCTTTTGAACGATGCTGTGCCGCTGCTCCAGAAAGTAAAGTTCGCCAAGTTTGACGAGACGGTGGAAGTTACGCTCCGCCTGGGCGTCGATCCCAAGCATGCTGATCAGATGGTCCGCGGCACGGTAGTTCTACCGCATGGCCTGGGCAAGTCGAAGAAAGTACTGGTCATCGCCAGTGGAGAGAAACTCCGCGAAGCCGAAGCCGCCGGAGCCGATATTGTGGGTGGTGAGGAGATGGTGGAGAAAATCCAGAAAGAGGGCTGGACGGATTTTGACGCCGTGATTTCGACCCCGGACATGATGAAATCGGTAGGCAAACTGGGTAAAGTGCTTGGCCCGAAAGGACTCATGCCGAATCCGAAGACCGGCACAGTGACCTTCGACATTGCTAACGCAGTAAAAGAAATCAAGGCTGGTAAAGTCGAATTCCGCACGGACAAGACCGCGCTGGTGCATGTGCCGGTAGGAAAGATTTCGTTTACACCGGACAAGCTGGTGGAAAACGCTACTGCCGTGATTACAAGCGTGGTGAAAGCCAAGCCGTCGGCAGCCAAAGGCAAGTACATCAAGGCGGCTTACATCTCGTCTTCCATGGGCCCGGGAATTTCCGTGGATACCACACCCGTGGAAGTAGCGGCCAAGGCATAAGCGGTATTTGCGACATCAGACATTTGCGATCGGGGCCCGAATGAGCTCTCGACTATAGAAAAGGATCTGAACATGGCGGTCACAAAAGCAAAAAAAGCTTCACAGATTGAAAAGCTGAACCAGGACCTGCAGAAGGCCAGCAGCATGATTGTGGGCACATTTTCCAAGCTCACGGTGTCCAAGGATTTTGAGCTGCGTAAGACGGTGCGCACGGCCGGCGGCAAGTATCAAGTCGTAAAAAATACCCTGGCCAAGCGAGCGTCTGAAGGCACGCAGGTGGGCGAAGCGCTGAAAGGGCTGAAGGGCGTTACGTCAATCGCATACACCAGCGGCGACCCGGTTGCTCTGGCCAAGGCGCTGAGCAAATACGTCAGCGACAATCCGGAGTACTCCTTTAAGGCCGGTGTGCTGGAAGGCCGCGTGATCTCAATGAATGAGATCAAGGCGCTGGCCACCATGCCGTCAAAGGAAGAGCTTTACTCCAAGCTGTTGTTCCTGATCAATGCTCCAGCGCAGCGCCTGGTTACGGTGATGAATGCCGTGGGCCGAGACCTGGCAGTGGTCGTAAGCCAGGGCGTGGAGAAGAAGAAATTCAAAGATGCGGGCGGCGCGGCGGAACCAGCCGCAGCCGAAGCCAGCAGCTAAATAGGTTTTTCCTGGGGACATAGTGCGGCCTCAGGCATGAGTTTTATCGCTGACTGAAACTTCAACGTGGCGCTAGTCTGGGCGCATTGGAACACGGTGGGCGGAAGCGGCGAATCAGCACAAAACTGACAAAGAGTGGAGATACACATGGCAGATCTGCAGCAGTTAGAAGATTCAATCGTAGGGTTGAGCCTGCTTGACGCGGCCCAGCTCGTAAAGAAGCTTGAGGAGCGCCT